>CAYSHP010000184.1:0-1522 GCA_964430875.1 uncultured Halanaerobiales bacterium | reverse complement strand
TCTCTCTTTTCGAACCTAAGAGACGGGTGGTAACAGTAGCCATTGTTACACAACCGAATCCTAAAAGCATCGGAATAATTGCTCTCCCATTTAGGCCTATATAGTTTAAGCCTCGATCAACTAAGGCCGCTATTCTAGGCATATAACCGGAATCTTCTAAAATTGCTAAAAAGAAATAGAAACCAGCAACTAATGGTAATAATAGACCTAAAATATAGGTAACGGTCATTGTTAGCACACCGAACTCACCTATCAATATCTTACCAATAAGACTTTCGGGGGCAATAAAGTTAGAAACAAGATTTATAATAAATGGTTGATAGGTTTCTATCATTATCATTTCTTCTGTTATCCCCACTAAAGTCTGAGCCACAAAAACACCGATAAATTGATAAAGTGCATATAAAATAATTAATAAAATAGGAATACCGGTAATTGGCCTTAGTAACATTGAACCAATCTTATCACCAATACTACTATTTTCCTCTTCCTTGGTAATTATTTCTTCTACTATATTATTAACTCGCTTACGCCTTTGTTGATATATTTCTTCTCTTAGTTCAAAAACTTTTTTATTATGAACTGCAGCCACATTTTTATCTTCTTCTAAGATTAAAAGACTGTCAGCCCTATTATTTATCTCATTTTCTAGACTATCCAACTTTTCTTTGATGTCATCTTTTAAACTTATTTTTCCTTGTTGTGCTTTATCTATATTATCTGCTAATTTTTTTAAGCCTTTTTTCTTAATAGCAATGGTCGGTATTACTTTAACTCCTAATCTTTCCTCTAATTTATCTATATCTATGTTCAGACCTCTTTTTTCAGCCTCATCCATCATATTTAAACCTACAATAACTTTTTTACCCATATCAATTAGTTGTTGAGTTAAAAATAGGTCTCGCTCTAAGTGAACAGCATCAACTATGTTTATTATAATATCGCCTGACAAAATAATATCCCGGGCTACCTTCTCTTCATCATTAAAAGAAGAGACTCCATATACTCCCGGGGTATCTAAAACTATGTAATCTTCATAGTTTCCTGAACTAATATCTAAAGTAGTGCCTGGATAGTTAGAAACAGATACATAGGTATCTGTAAAGAAATTAAAAAATATTGACTTCCCTACATTAGGGTTTCCTACCAGAACAATCTTTTCCTTACTTGGATCTATATCAAGCTGCTCTAATTTTTGGCAGCATTCCATTTAATCACTTCCCTCGGTATATAATTCTATTTCTATATCTTCTGCTAAATTTCTTCCAATTGCGATTTCCTGATAATTGTGTTTTACAATTATAGGTCCGCCTGGTATTTTTTCATTACAATTTAATTTAGAACCTTCTGATATACCCATTCTTAGGGTTTGAATTCTAATCATATCATCAGGTATGTTTTTTACTCTAAAATTGTTGCCTCTTTTTATATCTGCAAGAGTCATTTGTTTTCCCCCTTGAAATTTATTATAAACCTTAGTTTTTTACTCATGTTAATTTGATTATAATGAAAATGATTCTCA
>CAYSHP010000183.1:0-1533 GCA_964430875.1 uncultured Halanaerobiales bacterium | reverse complement strand
TCACGGCGATTGCGGTCTTTAAAAGACCATACTTTCAGGTTATTAAAAAGACCCCAGTCTTTATCGCTATGCTTTTAGTAGTATCAGCACTTTTAATATTCTTCCCAGATGTTGCCTTGTTCTTAAGAGATCTAGCATATGGATATTAATAGGGGGATTGAAAAATGAATATTAAGGGAAAAATAAATGAGTTAAATGATGAATTAATTGAATTAAGAAGAGATTTTCATAAACATCCTGAATTAGGATTTGAAGAGTTTAGAACTTCAAAAATTGTAGCTGATTATTTAAAAGATTTAGGCCTAGAAGTTACAGAAAATGTTGCTAAAACCGGGGTGGTGGGATTACTTAGGGGGGATCACCCCGGTAAAACCCTCATGCTTCGGGCTGATATGGATGCACTGCCCATAAAAGAACAAAATGATGTAGAATATAAGTCGGTTAATGAGGGAGTAATGCATGCCTGTGGTCATGATGGACATACAGCTATGTTATTAGTTGCAGCTAAAATACTATCTCAATATAAGGATAAGATCCATGGTAATGTAAAATTTGTATTTCAGCCTAATGAAGAAACAGCTGGTGCTCGCATGATGATTGAGGAAGGGGTATTAGAAGAGCCCAAGGTAGATGGAGCCTTTGGCATCCATCTCTGGACACCTATTGAGAGCGGTAAGATAGCTATTTCAAATGGGGCAGTTATGGGTGGATTATATGAATTTGAAGTTACTATTACTGGTCAGGGAGGGCATACTTCTGCCCCTCATACTGCCGTAGATCCGATTGTTACAGCCAGTAATATAATTCAAAGTGTTCAGACCATCCAGACAAGAGAAATTGATCCTTTAAAACCAACCTTGATTATGTTTGGACAAATCAATGGTGGGACAGCTACTAATATTATTCCCGAGGAAGTTGAATTAAGGGGAACAATTCGATATCTTTACCGCGATAATCCCGAGGGAGTCGAAAGACCGCGGGAAAGATTTGAAAGAATTATAGATAATGTATGTGAATCGCAAAGAGCTGATTATGAGATTAATTATATTGTAGAAAGTCCACCTGTTTATAATAATGAAGAAATGGTGGAACTAGCTTATGAAAGTGCCAAAGAAGTATTAAAAAGCAGTAAAAATATAGTCGATTATACCAATCTAGCTGGTGAAGACTTTGGAGAATTTTCTGATGAAGTACCTTCTACCTTCTATTTTATTGGAACAAGAAATAAGGAGAAGGGAACTGATTTTGATCACCACCATCCTCGCTTTAATATAGATGAAGACACATTATCTTATGGTGTTGAAATGCATGTCAGAAGTGCCTTAAATTATTTATCTAAGTAGAAAAATCATAATTATTATGAGGGGGTTGATAGGGTTATAAAAGAAAGTAGAGTATATAGTAGTCCCAAAATTTAAATGACTACCATTAATTTAAAAGGTACACAAAACAAAAAGGGGGAACTAAGAAAATGAAGAAGATTTATAAGATAGTAGTATTTAGTTTAGTAGCTTTAATGGTATTTGGTGCAAT
>CAYSHP010000182.1:0-1595 GCA_964430875.1 uncultured Halanaerobiales bacterium | reverse complement strand
ATAAATTATATATCCTGTGGACAAATGGTAGTGCTTTAACTTTTAAAAAGATGGTTAGTATGTATGCCTATAATAGCAAGAAGAATAACTGGTGGAGTAAGATAACAATTATAATTTGGGGAGAAACAACAAAATTAGTCGATGAAGATCAAGAAGTTCAAATACATATTAAAAAACTAATTGAATCAGGTGTAAATGTTTCAGCCTGCAAAGCATGTGCTGATGAATTAGAAGTCTCTAATCACTTAGATCAATTAGGTATTGAACTTAAATATTGGGGGACTCCCCTAACTGAAATAATTAAATCGAAAGAAAATTTAATAACTATCTAAAGTATAAAATGCTGGTTTTAACCAGCATTTTACTCATGTATATTTATCTATAAGGAAAAAGGCAAGGTTCTTCACATGGACATTTGAAATTATCAATAGATATAGGTTCTTCTCCTTTAATATTTCTCAATAATTCTATAATTTTATCTAATTCATTTTTATTACCTTCTAAAATAAATGATTGACTTCCTTCACTTCCTCCAACTCCACCAGCCGCTGCGTGAATTACCTCCACTTCAGCTAATCTTTTAATAGCCTCAATCTCTGTATATAAAATACCATAATTAATACTCATCATGCCAACTTTTTTACCCATCCCTCTATCTAATACATCTGTACCCATTTCATTGACTACTTCAGGTACTGATTGGATTAATTTTTCTAAACCCACTGGTAATAATAATTTTGCTCCCCTTGCATTAATAATAGGAAAAGCTTTACCAATAGTTCCCGCCCTATTATCTGCTAATAGTATACCTACATTACCATCACTATCAAGAGCATTGCCTCCTTTGATAAACACATCACCATGGTCAAAATCTTCAATAACTACTTTCCAGTCCGCATCTATTTCCTTTCCATTAGCAATAACTTTATATGGTATGCGAGTATTTTTATCTGTTACACAAGCTTTACCTCCGTGTACTACACCAGCAGGATATCTACTTTTATCTCGCAACTTATTATTAGTAATTTCTTCATAAATAAAAGCATTTGTCGTTCCAGCAGCTATAATTATTAACCCTTTATTAAAAGCTTTTATAATATGAGGATCTAAAGCAACGCCCTTGGCAATTAATCTTTTACTTTCGCTAACATTTAGAGTTATAAATATTTTTCCCATGTCCTCACCTCGATATAATATTTTTGGAAAATTACTAAAAGTACATTTATATAAATATAATATCAGAAATTTCTAAAAAAGTATAATATATATAAAAATTTATATATATGCATTTTTTCATTTTAAAATAAAAAAATGACTCTTTAAGAGTCATAAATGGCGGGAACGTGTGGGAATCGAACCCACCAAAGGCCGGTCTGCCGACCTCCCACCGGATTTGAAGTCCGGGGTATCCACCATGGACACAGCCGCTCCCATATTTAATTTTCCAAGAACTATTATACTATATAAAAGTTGCTTTGTAAATTAATTAGCTAAAGTTCTTTCTTCTCCGATTCTTTTTGTTATATTATTTTGATCAAAGTATTCTAATAAAGCCAAAGTATACTTTCTACTGCTGTTTAATTTATCTCTAAATT
>CAYSHP010000181.1:0-1640 GCA_964430875.1 uncultured Halanaerobiales bacterium | reverse complement strand
AACTATGAGACAATTATTTATCTAAATTAAAGAGAAGATTTCGATGGTCTTTTATTACTTTTTAGTTAAAATAATACATATAAAATTGTCTTTAAAGTATCATTTTTTATTTTAAATAATGAAGGGAGAATATCACAATGAGAAAAATAGGGATAATAATTTTGGGATTGGTATTTTTTTTAGGTATGTTTTTATTTGTTGATTTACAATACATGGAAGCTCAAGAAGTTAAAGACCACCCAGCTTTATCAAAATATGAAGGGGCTGAAATTATTGCATACCAAGTAAGGGATTATGCCCCCTATGTTCTAGGTATTGGTCCACAGGAGGAAAAAGATGAAGAGTTTAGAGGACACCGTAAATATTTTTCAGAGTTCATTGATTTAGAGGGGAAAATGACAAGAATCCAATATTCTATTAATATTGATGAGGGTTTATTTAAAGTATTTAAAAATTATGAACAAGCACTTAAAGAAGCAGGTTATCAAATACTATTTATGACTTTTGACCAAGAAAGCAGCTGGCCATTTTGGAATGAAATTGTTTATCATCATGAATGGGGAATAAATCCTGTCAGAGGAGAAAAATTTCGTGATCCTTTTGGCAGAAACGGATTTAGATTTTTAACAGCAAAAGGTACTTATAGGGGGAACAATATATATTTTGCTATTTTTATGAACCCCGATCAAGATGACATAATTATCACTCAAGATGTGATTGAAATTAATCCTATGGAAAGCGGATTAGTGTCTGCTGAAAAAATTGAAGATAATATTAAATCAAGTGGTTTTGTTTCAATTTACGGCATTTATTTTGATACAGATAAGGCTGTTATTAAAAAAGAATCCAAACCAGCCTTAAAAGAAATTGCTTTATTTTTAAAAAACCATCCCGATATTAATTACTACATTGTAGGTCATACTGATAACGTGGGTAATCTATCTTATAATATGGATTTATCAAAAAAAAGAGCTACAGCAGTTCAGAATGCATTGATCAAAGATTATGGAGTAGATGGAAAACAAATTGAAGCATATGGAGTTGCCTCTTTAGCTCCTGTTACATCTAATTGTACTGAGGCCGGAAAAGCAAGAAATCGCAGAGTAGAAATAGTAGAAAAGTAATTAATAACAAAAAACAGCAAAATCTTAGAGGAGAGTTTAAGGCATTTATTGCCACAAACTCTCCTTTCTATGTATAATAAATTAATCAGACTAATTTATTTTTTTAGAATGTAGGTGTTAAACTGAAATGGAGAATAAATGTTCAACAAAAATGGAGAACTTTTCTCCAAAATAAAGCCTTTTTCTAATATAATTATGAATTATTATAATATCAGAAAGATAGGCGACCCTATTTAAAGGATGAAAAATGTACAGTAAAATTCATCAATTAAAAGCAGATAAGCTCAGTAAACGACAAGTTGCTAAAAAATTAAATATTTTTATTATTTTGAAAGAATATAATGTGAATCAACTAATTAAATAATAAACAAAAAGACAGGAGTGGTGAGATGAGATTTTCTCAAAAATTATTACTATTTACTTTTATTTTATTATTAATAATGACGGTTGGAGTAAATGCAGGTCAACTTCTCCCACCTAATCATAAACAAGATTAAAAAGGAGCTTGTTAAATAA
>CAYSHP010000180.1:0-1645 GCA_964430875.1 uncultured Halanaerobiales bacterium | reverse complement strand
CTACGTTGACATCGTAGAGGCCAGTGGTTCGAATCCACTTACCCACACCATTATTAAATTGCAATTGATCCCGGTTACCCGGGAATTTTTTAATTTAAAAGGAGAAAAAAATGAATTATTACTACTTATTAATCCCGATCATAGGAGCTGTAATTGGTTATTTTACTAACTATATTGCAGTTAAAATGTTATTTAGACCGATTGAACCAATTAAGATTCCTTTATTTAATTTTGAAATACAAGGTCTTTTACCTTCCAGACGGGATGAGTTAGCCGAAAGTATTGCTGTTTCTATTGAAGATAACCTTTTATCCATTGATAATATATTAGAAGAATTTGACCACGAGTTAATCAAAGAAGAGTTAAACTTAATTATAGAAGATACTATTAATAAAAAAATAAATGAAAATTTTAAATATGTAATGCCTAGGATGTTAAAGGATATTAGCCGTGAGATTATTGTTGATATTATAAAAGAAGAAGTTAATAATAATTTTGATGATTGGATGGAAACCTTAGGTGAAAGAATTAAAGAAGAAATAGATATAAAAGAGATGATTGAACAAAAGATTAAATCCTTCCCCTTAATTACTTTAGAAGAACTTGTTTTAGATATCGCTGAACGTGAACTAAAACATATTGAATATTTAGGAGGAGTTATTGGCTTTATCATTGGTATCGGTCAACTTGTATTAATCTTGTTTATTTAATTAATCTAAATTTAAATTAATTTAATCACACCTTCTGGAGGAAAAAATGAACTTTAAAACTCTTTTGTTTTTAATCATATTTCTAATATCATTTTCAATTATTACTAGCATCTATTTTCCGGGTGAAGACAATCTGCCTGCCTTAGTCTTTGTATATGATGATGGATATAAAGAAGATGTAGAACTGGCCCTGCCCATTCATCAAAAATATGAGGTTCCGGCTGTTTCAGCTGTAAATTCATCTACTGTCGGTAATAATAATTTTTTAGATAAAAATGACTTATTACTGCTTAAAAACAATGGTTGGGAAATTGCTAGCCATGGTAAATACCACACTGCTTTAATTTATAACAGTATAAAAGAAGAAATTAATGTAGGTGATGAAAAGATCAATATAAATATTACCAATTTAATTGAAACACGCTACTCTTATTATATCTATGATTATGCCCAAAAACACGGGGAAGTAATTAATTTTAATGAACGGTTAAATATAAAGGGAAATAATTACTTTAAACTTACTAAAAAAATAAAACAGCCTTATAAAAAAGACTCTACTTATGTAATGCTCACCAAAGAGTCCATGCAAAAGGAGATAGTAGAGTCTAAAAAGCAGCTGGCTGCAATGGGATTAGATGTAAATAATTTTGTTTATCCCTATAACGGCTATATAGAGTCAGCTTGTGATATTGTCAAAGAAAATTATAGGTTTGCCCTCGGAGGACCTAAAAAAGATCAAGCTTTTCCAAAACGGTTTATCAACTATTTCCCTTTGGCACAATATAATTTAAAGGGAGTTGCTTTTGAAAAGAATCAGATTAATAAAAAGGAAATAGAGGAGATTCTTAAAAAAGGGGCTAAAACAAAATCTTTGTTGATCTTTTATCTAAAAAGTCTCAAGAAAACTCCATCTGAATCTTTAGTTTGATTCAGGT
>CAYSHP010000179.1:0-1669 GCA_964430875.1 uncultured Halanaerobiales bacterium | reverse complement strand
TTAGGTTTTAAACCTGATGATGAGCGGATACGGGATTCCTTAAATATAGCTAAAAACAGAGGGGTAGATATTGAATTTCACCTTTCAGATTTAAGAGGGGTTCACCCCAATACAGCTAAGTTAGATCTTTATGGGGAAAACAAAGAGATGTCTATTATTGGTTCGTCGATTGGTGGTAGTCGGATTAAAATAATTCAGATCGATGATTATGAGGTTGATTTTTCCGGTGAAATGCCAACCCTCTGGGTCTTACATAAAGATGTACCCGGGGAAGTGGGTATAATTACTTCAATTCTGGGTAGTTACAAGTTAAATATTGCCAGTATGGTCGTATTTAGAAATAAAAAAGGTGAAGTTGGCTCTGCCATTATTGAATTAGACCATAAGGTAAATGATTTCGTTATTTCTCATCTGGAGAATATGGATGATATCTATCAGGTAAGATATATAGAGCCTTTTTAAGGAGGTCTTTAAATGCAGTACAATAAGATTGCAGATTTAATAGAGAAAGCAAAAACAGAAAACAAAAAGATAAGCCAGATTGTAATAGAAGAAGAGGTTTATGAAAGAGAAATTGAACGCTCTGCAGTAATCGATGAAATGAAAGAACACCTAAAAATTATGAGAGAATCTATTACAGAAGGGCTTACTAAAGGCCATAAGTCAGCAACCGGTTTAACCGGAGGAGAAGCCTTAACCTTACAAAATTCTTCTAATACTTTAGATAGTCCTCTCTATAATAAGGTAATTGTCAAAGCCCTGGCAGTATCAGAAGTAAATGCTTGTATGGGTAAGATTGTAGCTGGACCAACGGCAGGAGCCAGTGGTATAGTACCAGCAGTTTTAATTACCTTAACTGAAGAGTATAGTTTAGATGAAGATAAATTAATAAATGCCCTATTTACAGCCGGTGGTTTAGGTGAAGTAGTATCTAAAAAAGCCACCTTAGCTGGTGCAGCCGGAGGCTGTCAGGCCGAATGTGGTGTTGGCTCTGCGATGGCAGCTGGGGCAGCTGTTGAACTAATGGGAGGTTCACCTAAACAGGTTGGTGATGCTTTTGCCTTAGCTTTAAAAAATCTATTAGGATTAGTATGTGACCCAGTGGCCGGTTTAGTTGAGATCCCCTGTGTTAAAAGGAATGGCTTTGCTGCTTCACATGCCTTAACAGCTGTTAATATGGCATTAAGTGGTATCGGAACTGTTATTCCACCAGATGAAGTTATTGAAGCTATGATGGAGATAGGAGATTTGATGCCGGTTAGTTTAAAAGAAACTTCTGAAGCAGGCTTGGCTAAAACTAAAACAGGTCAAAAAATAGCTGATAATCTGCAGGATTTTTAAAGAAAAATAGAACTGTATATATTTTTACCCTTTTTTAGTAATAATTACTATTACAAATAAATCATTTTATGTTATAATGTTAAATACGTGTGAATAAATGAACATTTGTTTGCACAAATAAACAATATATAGTATAATGTCTACATGTAAAATAATCAAACAAAAGGTGAGTATTTTATGCCGAATGAATTTAAGCTTCATTCTCCTTATGAACCGAAAGGTGATCAACCACAGGCAATTCGTGAGTTGAAAGAAGGAGTTGAAAAAGGATATAGACATCAAACCCTACTGGGTGCAACCGGTACGGGTAAGACATATACGATGGCGG
>CAYSHP010000178.1:0-1671 GCA_964430875.1 uncultured Halanaerobiales bacterium | reverse complement strand
ATTAAGGGCAAGTCAATTGAAAGATTGATACGCAAATTTCTGAGCCTAAGGTTATTTTCTAGGGCTGTCAGAATTACCTCGGGCATTAACTGTCAAAGTGTAAAAAGCTTTGGCAGTTTTTTTTATAGATTTAAAAAATATTATTAATTTGGATTCATACAATTATTTTTAAGGAGTGGGAATAATGGAGTATAATAAAAAAATAGTTTTGATAACGATTATTATATTTTTAGTCTTTACATTTTCTTTTAATTTAATAGCCAAAGAAAAGTTTCGGGCACCCCGGATTAATTTACAGGGTAATAGTGAAGATGGATTTACAGGGCAAACCAGTGTCTTATTTCCTCTAAAGAGCAGGGATGATGCAATTATTTATACTGATTTTAGAAGTAGGATTAGTAATGATACCGCTTCCGAGTGGAATTTAGGTTTGGGATACAGAAAAAAATATCAATATAATGGTGAACAAAGAATAGGTGGTGTTTATTTATATAAAGATCGTAGAGAAGAATTTAACAAGAAATGGGATATGATTACTATAGGTGGTGAACTTTTAACTGAAAGCTTTGATATCAGACTTAATGGCTACTTAACTGACAATGAAAGAATAACTGCTCCTCACAACGATACTGTTGTTGTTTCAGATAATAAAATCATTTACCAAAAAGGTTATTATAAAAGTATGGATGGTATTGATTTTGAAATGGGAAAAAGATTTATAAATAATAAAGGATTATTTAATAATATAGGTGTATATTTAAAATTATATACATTTTTTGCTCAAGGTACAGATAATATATATGGTAAAGAAATTAATATAAATAAACTAGTTGGTAATAGAAATAAAACTAATTATAAATTTGGTATTGAGTGGCAGCAAGATAATGTTAGAGGTAGTAATCTTAATGCGAAATTTTCAGTATCAATACCGTTTGGTGAAAGTGAAGTAAATAAAGACGAAAAAAATATAAATAATAAAGGGATACTAGAATCAAGAATGACTGACCAACCACATAGAGATATTGATATAGTAATAGGTAAAAGAACAACCGGGGAAAATGTCGAAGGGGAAATTGCTTATAATCCAAAGACAGGTAATAAGTTAGATGATGTAAAATATATGTCAGCAGGAAATGAAGAGATTGTAAGTAAAATAAATCAATCTAATGCAGATGTAATTATTTTAACTGGAAATAAAGGGATTATAGAAATAAGTGATACTATAAAACTTAAAAAAGGACAAACTTTATTATCACCAACAGGCTCTCTTATAGTTAGTTCAGATGAAGAGGGAAATAGAGCTACATATTTCAAACCCGAAGGTAAACAGGCTACCTTAAAGCTTACTTCTAATGATATTTCAGGAAAAGGAGCTTTAGTTCTGGAAAGGAATAATACTGTTTCAGGTCTAAAAATGATAGATGATAGCGATATAGAAAATTCAAGAGGAATTTATAAAGAAGTTTTAGATGTAAATAAAGCACCTGATCTTAGGAATAACATAATAAGTGGGTATGATATAGGAATATATTTTGATGAAATAAAAGGCGAGACTTCAAAAGATAAAATTAAGCAGTTAAAATCATTTAATTTAGAATATGAAAAGCATAATACGATTACGAATCACAGTATTGTAGATGTATATGACCATATAATAAAAGATTGGTATGA
>CAYSHP010000177.1:0-1725 GCA_964430875.1 uncultured Halanaerobiales bacterium | reverse complement strand
ATAGATATGATGGAAGAAGAAGGTATTGTAGGACCTTATGCGGGTTCAAAACCGCGCAAAGTATTAATTGATGAAGAAGATTTAGAGGAATACTTAAATGATAATTAATAATTTATTATAAGAAGGAGGATCGACAACCTATGACAGCTAATAATGATCTGGCAGTAGAAATGAAAAATATAACTAAACGATTTCCAGGCGTTTTAGCTAATGATAAAGTGGATTTTGAACTTAAAAAAGGTGAAATCCATGCTTTATTAGGTGAAAATGGGGCTGGAAAAACTACCCTAATGAACTGCCTATATGGTTTTTTAGAGGCAGATGAAGGGGAAATATTTATAAATGGGAAAAAAGTAAATGTTACAGACCCTAATGTGGCTATTGATCATGGGATCGGTATGGTGCATCAGCACTTTATGTTAGTTCCTCCCTTTACAGTAACTGAAAATATTGTTTTAGGGATGGAACCTACTAAAAATAACATGATTGATTACAAAGCAGCTAGAAAAGAAGTTGAAAAAATTTCTAAAAAGTACGGACTTCATGTAGACCCCGATGCAAAAGTTGCTGATATTACGGTTGGTATGCAGCAGAGAGTTGAAATTTTAAAGGCTCTCTATAGAGGTGCTGATATTTTGATTCTTGATGAACCGACAGCTGTATTAACTCCCCAAGAAGTCGAAGAATTGGTAAAGATAATGGAAAGTCTTACTGATGAAGGTAAATCAATAATCTTTATCACCCATAAACTTAAAGAAGTTAAAAGTATTGCAGATAGAGTTACTGTTATTAGAAGCGGTAAGTGGATTGATACCATTGATACTAATTCTGCAACTACTAATGAATTGGCTAATATGATGGTTGGTAGAGAAGTTATTTTAGAAGTAAATAAAGAAAAGGCTAAACCTGGTGAAGTTGTATTAGAAGTGGAAGATTTATATGCTAAGGACAACCGGGGGATTATGGCTCTAAATGGGGCGTCTTTTACAGTCAAACGAGGTGAAATTCTAGGTATTGCCGGAGTAGACGGTAATGGCCAAACAGAATTAACTGAGGTCTTATCCGGTTTAAGAAAAAAAGAAAGTGGAACAATCCGTTTTAAAGGCAGGGAAATAAAGTCTCCTCAAACTAAAAGACTATTTGAGGAAGGTATTTCTCATGTACCTGAAGATAGACAAAAACGGGGTTTAGTTATGGACTTCACCCTTGCCGAAAATTTAATATTGGGTAGACATGACAGAAAACCATATGCAAAGGGATTGAATCTTAATAATAAAAAGATTAAAGAAGAAGCACGTCGATTAATCAAAGAATTTGATGTAAGAACACCTTCTGAAAATGTTGAAGCTAAATCACTTTCTGGTGGTAATCAACAGAAACTTATAATTGCAAGAGAATTTGATAGAGAACCAGACCTATTAATTGCTTCACAACCAACAAGAGGTATTGATGTAGGAGCAATAGAATATATTCATAATAAGTTGATTGAACAAAGAGATAATAATAAAGCAATCTTACTTTTATCCTTAGAATTAGATGAAATTTTGGCTTTAAGTGACCGTGTTGCAGTTATCTATGAAGGAGAAATTGTTGATATCCTTGATGTTGAAGAAGCAACAGAAGAAAAACTCGGTCTCATGATGGCCGGAGCCGAAAGTGAAGAAGTTGAAGGAGGCGATGAAGTTGGTAGATAAAGATATTTCTGAACAGAGAGCCCAATATTTT
>CAYSHP010000176.1:0-1762 GCA_964430875.1 uncultured Halanaerobiales bacterium | reverse complement strand
GTTATAAATTTTGGAAGGTGATAATATGGATCAAGAGTTTAAGATGGAGATACTTTCTGAAAATACAGTCTATAAGAAAAAATTAAGAGCTGAACATGGACTATCATTATATTTTGAATATGGTGATAAAAAATATCTTTTTGATACTGGGCAGGGTTTAGTATTAAAAAATAATGCGGAACAATTAAATATAAACTTAAAAGACATAGATACTGTAATCTTAAGCCATGGTCATTATGATCATACAGGTGGCTTAAAAGAGTTATTGCAAATTAATCCGGAAATAGATGTAGTTGCTAATCAAGATATTTTTATACCCAAATATAAAATTGAGAAGGATAAGAAAAAATTTAATGGTATTGATATTAAACAAAAGGAAATTAATAATTTTATAAATGCTAAAGGAAAAGATAAAGTAGATAAAGGAATCTATATCTCCCAAAATGTTTCAGTTCCAAATGAAACAAAATTTAAGGATAAATATAAAATCAATAAGGAGTTAATGATTGATAAGTTTAGTGATGAAATTTCTATTTCAATTAAAACAAAAAAAGGATTAATAATATTATTAGGCTGTAGTCATAGAGGAGTTGTCAATATAATAAAGGATGTAAAGAAGAGACATGATGAAAAAATTATTGGGATTGTGGGTGGATTGCATTTAAAAAAATCCTCACAACAAGAGGTTAATAAGATTATTAATTATTTGGATTCAATTAATTTTGATTTATTAGTTCCTATTCACTGCACCGGTAAAAGAGCAGCCTTGGAATTGAAAAAGCATTTTGAAAACCGTGTTAAATTATCTTCAGTCGGAGATGTTTTTAGCTTATAAAAATAGGAAGAAGCTTATTTTTGATATAATATACTTAGATAAAAAATTATCTTATTTTATTTTAAAAGAGTTGAAAGAGAATGAAAGATATTAAGGAGAATAAATATATTTTAATTATAAGATGGATAGCCAGAATATGGGCTATTATAATATTATTAATTGCACTAATCTTTTTAGCAGGCTATTTATATAATTGGATTACAATTGGTTGTACTGCCAACCCTTATTAAGTAAAGAGGCTCATCCTACCATCGTATTTTTTGGCATATTAAGAGTAGCAATTGCTCTAAAAAGGGAGAAATTTGGTGGGGGTATTACAATTTTAGCTGGAATTTTACATCTTTTAGAAGAGATTTATTTATGGGTTTGTAATAATGAAATTCCCAGATTAGTTACTTTTTTATTTTCAGATGAATTAAGTTATTCCCATCAATATTATTTAATTCCCTATGTAGTTGTTTTGTTAATAGTTATTCCCGGTATTGCGAAATAAATTTTAATATAAAATTTATGTAATTTTTTCCTTAAAATTTAAAGTATTAGGTCCATTTTTTGTATAAAAACTGAGTATACTTATATAAAACAAATATTACTAATATGATAGTTGTAATTTCTAAAAATTTAACAGGTATATTTAAAAATTCAAGTTCATATTCATTAACTAGTAACTTATTTGCTAATTTAAGCCCGATTGTAGTAATTACAAAAGGGAAAGTAAAAGCTGAAAAACGAGGATAAAATCCACCGGATAACATTTTAGGCAGATGATAAATTACAACTAATACAGATAATAGTGTTAAAGTTAGAAGAAAACCTAAAAGTGTAATATTTTTTTTGTGGGAAAACACTCATATATCCAGCCAAACAAAGGCCGGCTGGGGCTGTAAAAATAGTAATAGTAGGTGAAGCGGGTTTGTTAATATTTCC
>CAYSHP010000175.1:0-1774 GCA_964430875.1 uncultured Halanaerobiales bacterium | reverse complement strand
TTAGTTTAATTTTGAAATTTAGATAGTTATAAATTTTATCGAAACAATTTGTATATAAACGAATAATAATTTATAGGGAGGTATTTGAATTGCAAAAACGACGGGTTGGTTTAATAGCAGGACTTATTGTAGCCTTTATTATATGGAATATAAATATTAAAGATTTATCGCCTGCTGGGCAAAAATGCTTAGCTTTAAGTTTGATGACCGTAATATTTTGGGCCACCAGAGTTGCAAATCCAGGTTATGTCTCCGGGTTATATCTGACAGCTTTAATAATCTTTGATATAGCACCTGCAGATGAAGTATTTAGTTTATGGACAACTTCAGTTATATATTTGGTAATAGGAGCATATTTGATGGCAAAAGCGGTTGAAACTTCAGGATTGGGAGAAAGAATAGCATATAATTTCATCTTGAAGTTTGTTGACTCTTATAAAAGTATTATAATAGCAATTTTTACTTTGACATTTATTTTAAGTTTAATAATACCTCATCCTTGGCCAAGATCTTTTTTAATTATGTCGGTTATATCAGTTATTATTCATAGTGCTAATATTTCTAAAAACGATGCAGCCAAAATTGGATTAACAGTTTTTGCCTCCTCGGTGCCAGTTTCTATGATATTTTTAACTGGTGATAGTACTATAAATATTATAGCAGTAGAATTTTCTGGTAAAGATTTAAGTTGGCTAGGATGGTTTTTTCATATGGGAATTCCTGCATTATTAGCTAGTGTTATTACATGTCTTTTAATTATTAAACTTTTTAAATCAGATGATAAGTTCTCTATAAACAAAAAAATAATAAGAAATAAATTAAATGATTTAGGTATTATGTCATTAAGAGAAAAGAAAACAATATTTTGGATATCATTTGCCATAATTTTATGGATGACTGATTCCATACATGGGATAGAATTAGGCTGGGTCACCTTAGCAGTTGCTATGTTAATGAGTTTGCCAGTAATCGGAGATTTACTTGAGCCGCAAGATTGGGGACAAGTTCCTATACATATATTATTGTTTTTAACAGCTGCCATCTCGATAGGTATAATTGGTGGAATAACGGGGATGAATTCATGGATAGCTTCAGTTGTTTTACCTTCAAGTATTCCAGAAAACCCCTTTTTATTAGCTATAATTATTGGAGGAATTTCTATGGGGTTACATATGGTATTAGGTAGTGTAATAGCTGTTATGGGAGTTGCTATCCCAGCCTTTTTAGCTTTTACCTCTTCTACTGATATAAATCCATTAGTTCCAACTTTTTTAGTGTATTCTTCTATAGCATTACATTATATATTCCCCTTTCATCATCTAAATATGTTGGTGGGGTTGGGTGAAGACAATGGGATGTATAAAGAGAGCCACGTTATCAAGTTGGGTATTCCCCTTACAGCTGTTGTTATAATAATTATTTTGTTTGAAGTTATTTGGTGGAAAATTACAGGTTTAATGTAGAATCTAAGTTAATTCCGAGAAATAATTAAATAAATTATTATATACAAGTATACTCTATTTAGAGTATGCTTTTTGTATGTGTGCTTCGTAAACTACATTAATAGTAGGTGTAAATTCTACCTGTGCTAGAGTATGTGATATGGTTGAGATATTGTGGCACTCACAGACGAAATGGGTGAGCGAACGGAGAAAACAAACTTCAACCTAAGTTAACAAATGGTACATGAAGTCAACAATAATAGGGTGTTCACTGTGAAGTTGAATCTGCAGAGATTGAGACGGGTTGTCAGTCCGAAACATTATGCTAACCA
>CAYSHP010000174.1:0-1851 GCA_964430875.1 uncultured Halanaerobiales bacterium | reverse complement strand
CAATACGAAAATTATCAAGGGGGTTGGGGAATGAAAAAGACGTATATAATTTTGATATTATTGATTATTTTAATATTTAGTCAAGATTCTTTTGCAGAAAAGTGGCATCCTTTTGAATTTAAAGGTACAGAAAAATTTAATTATTTAATTAAAATTTATGAAGGAGAAGAATTAAGTCAGGAAATGGAATATATTGTAGAATTGAATCCTACAGATGAAACTAATAAAAGCGGCGAAAAGCTTTATGAAGTTAGCTATACTAGAAAAGATCACATATCAGAAAGTCGACTGGGGGATCAAATATTTTTTGGGTATTCAGGCTTTGAGATGATAGGATTTTTTATTAACCCAATGTACTATCCAATGATAAGTGATTTAGATATTGAAGTAGGAGAAAAGGCCTTAATATATGGTATCGGCAAAGTTAATATTACAGGTAAAGAAAAAGTTTACGGAAGAGAAGGTTTTGTCTGTGAACTATACTCAACGGGTGACGAAGAGCAGCTAATGGCGATTTTTATTATTGAACCAAAAATATCGATGCCGCTTAAAGTAACTGTTTACAATGATATAGGTGAAATTAATAGTGAAGTTTCTTTAGTAGAATATAGAGAATAAAAGAATATGTGTTTTAATTTAACTAGCGAATTTCTTTTACCACTAATAATACAAATTGTAATAAAAATATTACAAAATATGATAAATTGTATAGTAGACTACATATTTATAAAAAATATTATGATAATATTATTTTATAATATAAATAAAGGAATAAAAAGGAGGAAACAAAATGTTTAACAAAAAAATGGGTGTTGTGTCTTTAACTTTAGCTTTAATGTTGGTGTTCACATTTAGTTTTATAAATATTAGTTATGCGGATGGTCATGGTGAAATGAAGAATATCGTTGATACTGCTATAGAAGCAGAAGGTTTTAATACTTTGGTAACCGCTATCCAAGAAGCAGGTTTGGTTGATGCTCTTAAAGCAGAAGGTCCTTTTACAGTTTTTGCTCCTACCGATGAAGCTTTCGAAGCTTTACCAGATGGAGTATTAGATGATCTTTTAGCTAATCCTGATGAGCTTAAAAATGTTCTACTATTCCATGTGGTAGAAGGGAAAGTAATGGCAGAAGATGTACTGGAAATGGATGGAGCTATGGTAGCAACTTTATTAGGAGAAGAAATTGAAATAAAAATAGATATGGGTAATGTTTATATAAATGATGCTCAAGTAATTACAACAGATATTGAAACCAGTAATGGTGTAATTCATGTAATAGATACTGTATTAGTACCATAAGATAAATAATATATTAAATAGATTAACAAAAAAACCGCAATTTGTCTTCATAAAGACATTTTGCGGTTTTTCATTTTAACCATATTATAAAAAGTTGCAACTTAATTAAAAATTATTATCCTCTTATTTATCATCATTATTACCTTTATTGTTTGAATTACTCGGATAATCTCTTCCATTACTTGCATTTTCAGCATTATTGTGTTCTCCAGAATTGCCAGGAGCATTTTGGTCACCATTACCAAAACCATTATTACCTTTTATGGTTTCATCTGGTTCTCCATCTTCACCACCATTATTTTCATCATCGCCATCACCATTATCTCCACTATTACTTCCATCATCACCTCCACCACCCGAAGATGCAGCAAAAGCTAATGGAGTGACTATAAGAGCAATTATTAAAAACGCCGCCAAAAACATAAATAATTTTTTATTCATTTAAAGTCCTCCCTTCAAAATAAAATTTAACTTCTTTAGTTTATGTTAACATTAATTATTCGAATTAAATTTTAAAAAATCTCTAAAAATTATCTAAAAATTTATGAAAA
>CAYSHP010000173.1:0-1880 GCA_964430875.1 uncultured Halanaerobiales bacterium | reverse complement strand
TTTTGTTTTTTCTCTAATTTGAGCTCTTTTTCATAGAACTTTTTACACTACCTAAAACTATATGACTTACGATTTATTTTTATTATAACTTTCAATTTTTTTGCATCTTTTAATTAGTTGAATAAAAAACTATTTATTCCTGCTATATTTTTTATAAAAGTGAATGTTTAAATAATCTAGATAAAATAATACTGTGGGTTAGACTATAATATAATTGACATAAAGGCTTTTAAATAATATTAATATTCATAAAATATTTTTTACTTTAATCTAATTTAATGTCTTTTTAAACACTTTTTTCTTTTTTAAAAAATATTAGCATTTTTAATTATATTGTATTTTTTAGTTTGGTTTTTACCGGGTTTGCTAAAGGCAAACCCTATAAAAATTATTTAAACCTGATCACTTTATTTCCAGGTGGTTTGCATTTGTTCAAAAATATTTATCATTACCAGAATGATAAAATTAATGCTTTTATTCTACTTATAATTCTGTAGCTATTTTAAAATATTATCCATTTTTATAAGATGGACATATTTGAATTAATAATCCATTTTAATTATTATAAAACTTCGTTAGGATATTTACCCTCAGGTTTTATTACTAATCTCATATTTATTTTATGTATGCAGTTTACTAGAAAAAACTTTTATTTCTTGTCCACAGACAAGTTTAATTACTCTTTTAATATACTCTCTTTATATAAAAAATCTTTTGCTTTTTGTAATTTAAAAACTACTTAATGATTCAGTAATATTATTTATCTCATTAACATCTTCTAATTATGTTTCTCACGACACTGTAAGTATAGGGTTCAAAATATTTATTCCAAAAATTACTTCCTGAAATATTAAATGATTCAAAATCCACTCCACAAAGTTGATAGTTTTTTTCTTTTAACCACAATAATACTTCATTTAAAAGAGCTTTGCCTATTTTTTGATTCCTGTATTTTTCATCTATAAAAGCACCTGTTACATTCATCATTTTTGAATATTGAGAAATTACTGTTTCTCCTGTTGGTTCAATTCTGATATAGCCAATTAATTTATTTTCTCTAAAAGCCATCCAAAGATGATGGTTGTCTTTTTTAAACCATTCTTTTAAGTTATCTATACTAACATTTTGATCAATTGGCATAAATAAAGGTGAACTACCATAATATAGATTATCTTTTCTATATAATTCACTCATTAATTTAATATCTTCTACATTTGCCTTTTTTATTTCAATATTCTCGTTAATATTATTCTCAATTAATTCTACTTTTCTAATTGAATCAAGACACCTTAAACCAAACTCCAGCCAGAAGAAGGTATTAATCACATCTTTATCATAAGGAAATAAAGTAACAGCATGAGTTAAGTAATTCTCTTCTACCCAGATCTCTGCTGCCTTTTTATATAATTCTTGATAAATTTCTTTTTTTGAGTTATTAATAGTGGAATGACCATAGAGTGGTACATAAATACCTGGTTTTTCATTAAACAGCTCATCTACTGGATATCCTATTAAATATCCAATCAGTTGACCTTGTTTAAAGACAGTTATTCCAATTCCTTTTTCAAATAATTCTCTCAATCTTTTTTTGAATTTATTCAATAACAAATCTTTGTTAGGTAAATAAGGTAAACGCTGCCTCTCTTTATCATATTCATCTAAAAATAGTTGCAATGCTTGATCAAGATGTTTAAGGTCTGTTTTTTGAAATTTAATCTCCATTTGTTTTGCTCCCTTTTAAAGAAATTTGTTTTAAAATTAGATATGAATAAAATAATGTAGATAAAACAATCAATAGAGTAGCAATATTATGTATTAATAAAATTAAAGTATTAGTTTCTTTGCCTATACTTAATAAAGCTCCTGTTATAAATAATGAA
>CAYSHP010000172.1:0-1917 GCA_964430875.1 uncultured Halanaerobiales bacterium | reverse complement strand
ATATTTTATTTGACGTTAACGAATATTAATAATTCTATTTAATTATATCTATTTTTCAAGATTATATATAAAATTCCTTTAAAAATCAATAAAAGGATGACTCAAAATGAGTCACCCTTTATAAAAAACTACAATATCTTATTTTTAAATTCTAACTAAAATGGTTCCCATTGTATATCCAACTCCAGAAGCAGTTAGACAAACAAGGTCTCCTTCTTTAACTTCACCTTTTTCTATAGCATCATTTAATGCCATGATAATACAGGCATTTCCGGTATATCCGTATTTATCCATTACATTATGAGTTCTTTCCATATCTATACCTAAATTTTCACAGGTTTGAGCTATAGCGGCTTTATTAATCTGGGTAAAGATAAATTTATCTACTTCATCTAGTTCATAATTGCTCTTATCTAGCATCTTTTTTATAATCACCGGCCATAACTCTGGATTGCGGTTCATTAATTCACCACGCCAGAAAGTTAAATCAGGTGGTACATCTCCTTCACCCTTTATTCTTTCTTCGGTAGCTGGAAATCTAGTACCACCTACATATATACCCAGAGTCATCCACTGATCTCCGTTACCAATGAAATGGCTTTCTAATACCCCTCTCTCTGTTTCATCTTTTTTATAGATAGCAGCTCCAGCTCCATCAGAAAATACGCAGAAAAACTTGCCTCTTTCCATATCTGAATACTTTGTCATATTATAAGTTGAAATTAACATTACAGTATTATAATCTGAATTACCTTCTATCCAATTTTTGGCTGTTTCTGTACCAAATATAAAACCTGTACAGGAAGCATTCAGGTCAAAAAAAGGTGCTCCATCTCTCATACCCAAATCATTTGCAACAATTGCTGAACTCTGTGGTGATATAATATCAGGGGTGTCGGAAGATAAAATTAATAAATCTATTTCATCTGCTGATATACCTGCTTTCTCTAAAGCATCTTTCCCTGCTTTTACAGCCAAATCCGCAGCACTCATATCAGGACCAGTAACATTTTTTTGTTCAATGCCTAAAGGAGCCATGAAATCGCTAATATCTTCACCGACAATTTCGCTCATTTCTTCAATATTATAAGTGTTGTCAGGAGCATAAGAACCAGTTGCGACTAATTTCACGCCCATTGTAACACTCCTTTCTATTAACTGTATTAATTAGATACCTAAGTAAGTTTTTTGAACTTCTTCATTACTTGATAATCCTTCTACAGTATCTTCCAATTCTATCTTACCATTTTCTAGTACATATCCTCTATCAATAATCTTTAATCCCTGTTTAACATTCTGTTCTGCTAACAAGATAGAAACATCTTCTTTTTTTATATCTCCCATTTTCTTAAATAATTCTGTTACTAAAGAAGGCTGTAAGCCTACCGAAGGTTCATCAAGAATTAATAGTTTTGGATTAGACATTAAAGCTCTACCTAAAGCCAACATTCTCTGTTGCCCTCCACTCATTGTCCCTGCCAGCTGTTTTTCTCTTTCTTTTAAGATCGGGAATATATTATATACAAATTCAAGATTTTCTTTTGTCTTATCTTTAGCAGCAGGTATATAGGCAGCACCTAATTTTAAGTTTTCTTTTACAGTCATTAGGGGAAAAAGTTCTCTTTTCTGAGGTACCAAAGCAATACCTTTTTTAACAATCTCATGGGTAGCCTGATCACTTATCTCTTCACCATTAAATTTAATACTACCTGATTTATCTTTAACTAACCCCATAATTGCTTTAATTAACGTCGTTTTACCGGCTCCATTGGAACCAAAAATACTGACAGCTTCATTATCTCCAATTCTCATTGATAAATCCCAAATCACTTGAATTCTTCCATATGAAACATCTAAATTATTAATTTCAAGCATATTATTCTTCCTCCCCCAGGTAAGCAGCGATAACTTCTTTAT
>CAYSHP010000171.1:0-1921 GCA_964430875.1 uncultured Halanaerobiales bacterium | reverse complement strand
AGATTTATAAGATAGTAGTATTTAGTTTAGTAGCTTTAATGGTATTTGGTGCAATAAGTATTAATGAGGTAGAAGCACAGGAATATAACTGGAAATTTGCTTTAGAGGAGATAGAAGGAAGTGTACAGCATATATGGGCAATGGAATTTAAGAAGAGAATGGCAGAAAAATCTAATGGAAAAGTAAATATTAATATATATCCCTATGGTACATTGGGTACCAGTGGTGATATTTCAGAACAAACTATGAATGGTGTTATAGAATTTGCATTTTCAACACCAAGCTGGTTTGCAACCACAATTCCAGAAGCCGGTTTATTCTCACTGCACTATCTATGGTCCGATAATCTACAGGTAAATAAGTATGTAATGGAAAATAGTGAAGCTATTTATGGTGACCTATCTAATATCTATAATGACAAAGGATTAAAATTACTACAGGTATTCCACGAAGGCTGGCAGGTATGGACAGCTAATAAGCCGATTAGAAAGCCCGCTGACTTTGAAGGCGTTAAAATCAGAGTTATGGGTGACCCAATTTTAATTAAAAACTATCAGGCTTATGGTGCAAATGCTGTACGTTTAGCTTATTCAGAAATCTATAGTTCACTACAACTTAACATGATTGATGCACAGGTTCAACCTTACTTTGCTACCCAGGAGATGAAGTTTTATGAACAACAGGATTATTTAATAGAAGCTAAACAGGTTCCATTTATTACAGGTGTAATCATCAACAAGAATTTCTTTGATAACCTGCCTGAAGAATATCAAAATATGGTAGTTGATACTGCAAGAGGTATGACAGACTTCATTTTTGAAGAACAAAAAGAACTTAACCAGAAGAGATTAGACATGATGTTAGAAGATAAGCCTTCTCTTGAAGTAATTAAACTTACTGAAGAAGAAAGAGCTGCTTTTGCTGAAAGAGCAAAAACTGTTTGGGAAACCTATAAAGAAGATGTTGGTGAAGATGGAGCCAGAATCTTAGAAAAACTACAAACAGAAATTAAAGAAGCAGAAGAACAATTTGAATAAAAACAAGTAAAATGAAATACAGGGGCTATTTATTTGGCCCCTGTTATTTTCTTTTTAGGGGTGTAATTTTATGGAATATAAAGCAAAAAAAGGACAGGTTAGTTATGGAGAACCGATAGGGATCTTAATGTTAGATACCTTTACCCCATTTATACCAGGTGATGTTGGCAATGCATCAACCTATGATTTCCCAGTCAGGTATGAAACAGTTGAAGGGTTAACTGTAAAAAGAATTTTCAGTAAAGATAAATCAGCCTATAATACCCTTTATACTGCTGCTAAGAATCTTCAGTCCCAGGGTGTAAGAGCCATTACAGGGGACTGCGGATTTATGGCTATCTTTCAAAATAAATTAAAAGAACAATTAGATGTTCCTATTTTTTTATCAAGTATGTTACAGGTTCCTTTTATTACTAATTTAATAAGTGAAAATGCAAAAATAGGGGTCTTATCTGCAAATGGTGCTTCTTTAAATGATAAAAATCTTCTTAAAGAAGTGGGTATAAATAATGAAGATAAAATTATTATAAAAGGTCTTGAAGATAAAGAGAACTTTAATAAAGCAATTATTGAAGAAGTAGGTATATTAGAATCTGAAAAAGTTGAAAAGGAAGTTGTAAATACCGCTGTAAATCTTGTAAACGATAATCCTGAAATAGAAGTTATTTTACAGGAATGTAGTGTTTTGCCTCCATATTCCCATGCAGTTCAAGAGGCAACAAAATTACCTGTTTTTGATTATATTACCATGATTAATTATGTTTATTCTGCGGTTGTACAAAAAGATTATCAGGGCATTTATTAATTTTTATAACTTTTTATATAAAACATAAATAGAAAGGAATGATATTTTGAAAAGTGATATTCAAATAGCACAAGAAGCA
>CAYSHP010000170.1:0-1925 GCA_964430875.1 uncultured Halanaerobiales bacterium | reverse complement strand
ATTTTAAAATATCTTGGATATAAACTTTAGTTTTGCGCATATTTTGCACTCCCATATATTTCTTCTTTTAATTCTTCTTTTACATTTTCATTTATAACAAGATCAACTTTATGATTTAAATTATCTTCTAAAAAAAATTTCAAATCCATATAGTTATCAAAATTTTTTTTATTTTTTTCAAATTCAACTAAAATGTCGATATCGCTGTTTTTATTTGCTGTATCTTTAACATAAGAACCAAATAAAGCTATATTTTTAACGCCATATTTGTTTAATGTTTTTTTATTATTTGATAAAAAATCTAAAATATCTTCTCTCTTCATTGTTATACCTCCTATACATATTCTAACATTATAAGATATGTAAAACAAATAATTAAACGACTAAATTATCTTTAATATTGAATAAGTTATCATGCTTTTTAAAGCTATGGAATTTTGAATATTTATTGAAATATAAATTTGCATTTTTTAATAAAACAAAATGATTTTTGGATTTTATTCATATAATTCGGATGTAATATACTATAAAGTAATAATAAAATGAATCTAATAAAAGACGTAATTATAACTCTGCCTAGAACTTGATATTTAACTATTTTTAACCCCCTAAAAATACCGGGATTAATTTTATTAAAGATAAGAATATTAAAATTGTACTCATTACTGTTAGTAAATTAACTAGTTCTTGATTATTAAAAATATTTAATACAATATAATCACTGAATATAAAAAGAATTACTGAAAGAATTATTGAAAAAAAAGACCAATAAAAAGGAAAAAGAAATAATTCTATTTCTCTCTTCTATCCTATTATTTTCAGTTAGTCTTGAAATAAGCTGAACTAATCCTTTGATTAAGGGTAGTTTAGTTACCAAAGAAAGCATAGTAATAATTACAGTTACATACATTAAATTTCCATATACATCTGCTCCCATTAATTTAGCAGCAGCTAAGCTGAATAAAAACTAAATATATGGAAAATACTCTGTCTGAAAAGACTATGCCTGATTTTTTGAAAAATCAACTGATTCTTTATTTATCATTTAAAAGATACATTTAATATTTAATTCCAAAAGGTTGAGTATATATTATACCAGTTTCACTAATAACTTTAGCTCTTACATAATTAGTTTTATAAATATAATCAGAGACATCTACTTTATTGCCAGTAGCAAACACTTCACTTCTTTCAGTTATTGTATTATAGGCTATCCACTCTATTTTTTTATAATTACCTTTAACAGACAATTTTATACTACTGTTTTCTACCAATACTTCTTTTATAAAAAAATTCATAGATTCATTTTGTTTTTTAGGATTATATATATAAAAATGTCCATTTACCATAGCTTTTTTAATATTATCCCTGGTATTTGCTTTCATTAAAAATACATTAAAGTGCCAGCCAAGATCAGTAGTAATATTATGCATATCATCATTACCAAAGCCCCAAACCGGATAATCTGGCATTAATTCAAATAATAGCCTATCCCAAAGTTTTCTATCATTTGAATATCTATCATTTTTATTAAAAACTTCGATACCAACTAAATTATCATATTTTTTATAATAGTATTTATACCAATCTATTTTTTTATTATATCTCCCAGGATGAAAAAATACTGCTATTCCATCTCTTCTTTTTATTTCACTTAGCACTTTATTTTCAGAACTTTCATTAGAAGCATAATCGTTAAAATAACTACCAAGGTGATGGGTATTACTGATTTCCGAACCATCAATTGCTATTAATTTTGTATTTTTATAATTAATGCCATACTCTTTCCAAGGCCAGGTGTATTTATTATGATCTGTTAATGCTAAAATATCATAATTGTTTTTACGATATTCATTTATGACAGTTAAGGGAGAATGAAAACCATCACTTCTTCTCGTATGGGTATGCAGGTTAGCTTTATAATA
>CAYSHP010000169.1:0-1983 GCA_964430875.1 uncultured Halanaerobiales bacterium | reverse complement strand
ATTCGAAGAACTTCCAAAATCTAAAATAAGTAAAGAAATACTTACTTTTTGGCAAGAAAATAACTAAAATTATTAAAATCATAAACTAATAAACAATTATGTCCTTCTGAAAGGAGAATTATAATGAAAAACACTAAAAATAAAATTGTTAAACATTTTATTATTTTACTTAGCTTATTATTCATTTTTCTCGGACTTATTTTTATACTAATGTCTGAAATGAAAAAAAGCCTTTTGTTTTATAATTTATTAGGCTCACTCGGAAAAACTCTGCTACCATTTGGCTTAGTTTCTTTACTTTTTGAATATTATTTTAAATACTATTGGACTAATCAAATTACAAATACCCTAGATAATCATGTCAGTATAACTAGTGAAAAAATAGGTTTAAGAAAAATTTATAAAAATAGAAAAGAATGGCCTCGGCTTAAATTATATGAAGAAGCTAGTAATATTAAATACCTTGCTGTTTCTCCAGGGTTTCCTCCCCCATATGAAGATGATAAGATGATAAAAAAAGTAGTGGAACTTCTAAAAAAGGGCACTAGTTTATCTTTTTTAGTATGTGATCCAGAATCTCCTGCTGCTACACAGTATTTTACACACGCTGAAACAGATACAACAATTGAAAAATATAAGGAATTAATTAAGACCTCATTAAAAAGGCTCGCTATAATTGATGAGTTAAATCCCGGGCCGGGAGAATTTAATTTTAAAATATATAGCGACACATTACCTACAATGTATATGCAAATAATTGATAATAAGATTTTTATTGAACCATACACTTTTGGAACAATTGCAAGTAAAAATTATATGCTACAATTTGAACCGTCAGAATCCAGCGAACAATACGAATATTTAGAAAAACATTTTAATGAACTTTGGGAATCATCTTTTAATTTTGATCAATATAAAGACAAATACCCTGATTCAAAATGGCTAAATGAATTTAATAATGAGCTAGAAAAAATCTCTTTTGAAAATAATAAATATCTTAATTAAATTGTTCCATAAACCTGATATATTTTAAGTTATTACTGTGAATTATAAACCTAACTCTTTATAATAAATTTCTTAGCCATTTGCGAGCCTATTAAGCCGAAAGAAAAGGAAGAGCTACAATAGAAAGTAAATAGTGTAAAAAGTTCTATGAAAAAGAGCTCAAATTAAAGAAAAACTCCAATTACAAGTAGAAAATATATTAGATTAAATTCAGCCCCTTTACAAACACCAGATAAGATGGTTTTTAAGGTCAACGAGGGCGAAGAAAGCAGATATATAGGTAGGGTAAAACAGCCAACCCTCGCAGTTTCAATTTTACCATTTTATTGGTTTAGTTTGTAAAGGGTTCGCTTCGCTGCTTTAAATACTCGGGCTCAAAAACAGATATATAGGCTAATTAAGAAGCTTGCTGGCCTTCAATATATTCTTGTGCTAGAGAGATTAAAGCAATCCATTTTCCCGGCATATTGGGGATATGCTTAAGTTCAGGAATAATAACCGGTACTCTTTTATCTTCCAGGGCGGAATGAGGTCTAAGGAAGTTAAAGTAAGCTACAAAAAGTATTGTGAAGGCTTCCGAGCCGGCGGAAGACTTGAAGCCAAAAGTAGTCTTGTATTCGCGTTTGAAGGTTCTGTTTAAACGCTCAACGATCTGTTTAAGAGGTCGATACTCTCTAGAGACATCATCATTATTGGTAAGCCCAATGACCTGTCTTAAGTCAAAATGGATACCATGTTGATAAAAGAATTGTTGAGCAAGACGATAGATGGGATTTCCATCAACCATAAAGATAAGGTCTTCTGGTAATTCTCCGATCTTTTTAAGAGTATCATTTAGAGCCTTAACAGCAGCCTCGGTATCTCTATCAGGTGAGATCCGATAGGCGAGGATAATTTTTTTAAGAGCATCAAAGAAGGAAAAGAGATACTGCCATTTACCGTTAACTTTTAGATAGGTTTCATCTCCACAGAAGGAAT
>CAYSHP010000168.1:0-2058 GCA_964430875.1 uncultured Halanaerobiales bacterium | reverse complement strand
CGCGGATAACGATTGCTGCCCCGAAAAGATAAGGCATTATCGAACTGAATATAATCTGGTTCACCAAGTTGTTTGCAGGCTTTTATAATCCCTGCAAGAGCTTCTTTGCCGCGTTTATAACGATTAGGATTTATTAGAGTTCTTCTAGTATAAACATCCATAATGTTAAAGCTATAGAAACGTCCATCACCTGTTATATATCTGGGTCCCCAAAAATCCACTTGGTGAACTACATTGGGACCACAGATTGGTAAAACAGGATAGGGAGTTCCTTTTTTGTGGTATTTAGACTTCTTGACAATTAGCTTATTCCTTTTGATAATGCGCTTTATGGTAGACAGTGAAGGAGGTTTAACTCCTAAACGCTGCAATTCCCAATGAATTGTTTGTGGTCCAATACGAGCATATTTTTCTTCCATAAGTTCTTTACGGATTTTGATTACTAGTTCTTCTATATCTTCCTTAATTCTATTAGTGTGTTTAGTGGCTCTTGAACAATCTTTAAACCATTATTTATTATCAGACTCATAGCGTTTTTCCATTTATAAAACCATTTTCTGTTTTTATTTAAATTTTTACAGATTGAACTTACCTTTTTACCAGAAACATAAAGCTGAACAGCTTTAATTCTTTTTTGTTCTGATTCAGTCATCTAAATCACCTCTAATAGTGATTTAGACATTGATAAAATGTTACCTATGTGTTGAACCTTTTTTGCATTAAAAATTAAGAAAAGTGTTACCCATGTCTTGACCCAAAAGTGTAACCCATGTTCTGAACCTTATCACCTAACTATTAACTATCAGTCCGAAACACAATTAAATAAATAAGCAGTTTACTTTATTAAATTATTCTACCAATTATTTTTGATTAATTATAATCATTTGATGATATTTATGTCTATAAATCAATTAAATTGTTTTCTAAAATTTGACTGCGTTCAAAATTTTCTAATCTAATATATTTTTCTAATGAATTAATTAAAGCTTCCTGCGGGACTACTCCAACTAATTCACTTCCAACTACAGAAACACCAAATCTAGATGCTTCATTTTTGATAAAATCAAAAGTTCTATAAATTGGAGTCTTTTCATAATCAAACATATTCATAGAAACTGCAACTTTATTTCTTTCTTCAAATTTCAGACCAACAGCTCTAACAGTATCAAATCCCCCACTTGGACCTCGAACCGAACGTGCAATATCTTTAGCAATTTCAATATTATCTGTATCTAAAATTACATTATATGCAATCAAAGGTTTTTCTCCAGCACTGACTATTACAGCTCCTGACTTATCATCTAATTTACCATCTACACTCAAATCAGGTTTTCTTTTTTCAGCTTCTTCACTGTTTTCCTCTAAAAGTTCTTTTAAGCCTTCATATTGACCATTTCGGATAAATGCAAGATTCTCTCTTTCTTCTGATCTTGCATTTGCTCCTGAAAAATATATTGGGACTTCTAATTTCTCAAAAAGCTCTTCACCAATATTTTCAGCAAATTCTACACATTCTTTCACAGATATATTTTTCAAAGGAAAAATTGGTATAGTATCCTGAGCTCCTATTCGTGGATGATCACCTGATTGTTTTCGCATATCAATAAGTTCAATAGATTTTTGAGCCATATTTAAAAGAGCTTCTCTTAATGGTTTAGGCTTTCCGATTAATTCAACCACAGTACGATTAAAATCTTCATCAGGAAAATAACCTACTAATTTTATCCCCTCTATATCTCTTAACTCGTTTACTATTTTTTCAATCACCTCTGTTCTACGGCCTTCACTGAAATTTGGAACTGCATGAATAAATTTATCTGTCATTTATATCTCCCCTTCTTTATATATCATTTTTCAAAAAAAGATAACTTTTTCGCCAAAAATAAAGAAAAATCAACATGCCCTAAAGTAAAACAATTTTACATTCATTCTAAAACCCTTCTTAAAGTTATCTTTTTATTTCTTATATTATTTAAACTAAAAGTAATTAATATAATTGCTCTCATGATAAAAATAAAATTTGTACAATAATCAAAATCAGTTATTATCTTTAAAGAG
>CAYSHP010000167.1:0-2063 GCA_964430875.1 uncultured Halanaerobiales bacterium | reverse complement strand
TTATTCCTGTTTTAAACTATTTATTTTGTCTTTAGCCGAGAATCCTCTTAATATATAAAATAATTGTTATATAATATTTGTTATCTAACATATATTATACTTTGTCCTTAATAAATTGTCAAATATATTTTTTTAGATAACATTAATAATATCTAGCATAACTATCTTCTGTATCTATTTCAATACAAAACATCTGAGACATAGCGCTATCTTTTAAACCTAAACACTTAGTCTCACATCTTTCCTACTATAAAATATTTATAACTAAGAAGACCAATCTGACAACCTAGCTGGACATTTTTTTCCACAAGTCGGTAAACTACACTTTCCTGATGTTCTTTTTAAAAAGTACGCCCCTGTTAAATTTTGTCTCTTAAAAAAAACTATTGTTCAACAAATTATAAATGGTGCCAAAAGTTATTGTCTCAAACCCTCGGCACCATTTTTTCTGACTTAAATATTTATTTTTAAAGATTAACAGAGAGCTTACAGTTGCCTGTGTTGTATAGTTTTATTTTATTTTTTTAATTTTAACTCCTTTATTTTATGCATAATTTGCTCACTAATGTTTAAAGATTTATTTGCTTTTTCCCCTTTCAGGAAGAAATCAAAAACACCTTTATTTAATGTTCTACCAAGATAACCTTTATTATTATCTTCAACTATACTTTTAGTTATATACTCACCTAGTGAATAAAAAACACCATTTGATTTTAAACCCTGGTTCAACATTTCATCAGCACTTTCTAACTGTTTTTCATTATATATTGCTATATATATATCTTCTAGTAATACAAGACCCTCAATTGCATGCCTCTTTAAATCTTTTTCTGTTTTAGTATCAAACTGATGTGTTATATATTCACCTGTTCCTTCTAACATTATATATGATAGAATTTTATAAAACTTATTATCCTTTTTATCTTTCATATTACCACTAACAAGATCAGAGAAGTTCTGGCCATCACCCGTTGTTGAACATAATTTTGTCTGCAATCTATGAAATAATTCATGTGCAATTATTGAAATCAACTTGTTGTAATCATCTTTTATGTTTTCAATATTAAGTCCGAACATATCATTAGTTGCCCAACCTCTGATTGCAAATCCAAATGTTAAGGCAAATGTTTCATTAAATTCTAAATTCAAATTGATGTAATCATTAATTTTAGAAAAGATATGCTTTTTTAAACTTACTTGATTGTTTTTTATAGTTGTGAGTACTTTACTAAATTCAGCTTGATGATTATATACATCAGCTAACTCAAATATATTAAGAGGGTTAAGCCATTTCCAAATAAGATCAATAGGATCATCACTTGCAGACCATAATAGAAGTTCAACTAAGTCTTCAGTATTTGTTACTGGTTCGGGTAAATAACCTAAGGCTTTTCTATGTTTTAACATCTGCTGATTAACTTTTAAATTAGCAACTTTTAATGCCTCTTCTCTTTTTGAATTATTATTAAAAAGTTTTAAAGTGTTTTCCATAACAGAGAAATCTATTTTAAACTCCCAATTATCTGGATAAGAATTATTTGAAATATCTAATTGCAAATCTTTATGTTGAAAATTTAAAGTATACTCTCCCATTGCTTGTATAGCATCTATATTGGTCTTTCTTTGTTTTGCTAATTGTAACATGCACTTTATTTTTTTAGAAAAATTATCAGGTATAAACAAGTCATTATTGATAAATTGATCAGGAAATAAACCATCCACCCAGGCACCAAGTTCTTTTTGTTTGTTCTGAAATGTAGATAATTTTTTTATACTTTTCGGATCATTTAAGCGTGAAATTTGTTTCAATAAAAATTGAAGTTCTTCAAACTCTAATAAAGATTTTAACTTTTTAATATTTTTGTCGTCTTCACTATCAGTTGCATGGTTTTTAATTTCTTCCCAATCGATATTTTCATAATTCATAATTGGATTACTCACATCCTTCATTATATTATATTTTAAATATACTTTATAAAAGTTGATATACCTCTAAATGTTTATATACAATATCAATATTTAAATTTAAAAAACTGGTAATTAATTTTAAAGGTTAATATTCT
>CAYSHP010000166.1:0-2075 GCA_964430875.1 uncultured Halanaerobiales bacterium | reverse complement strand
AATGTATGAAATTTGAAGATATTAACTATAAGGAAGTATTTGATGGAATTTGGGCCTGTGCTTCTTTATTACATGTTAAAAGAAAAGACATTGAAAACATCTTAAATAGATTAACTAAGGCATTAAAATTAAATGGAGTATTATACTCTTCTTTCAAGTATGGGAGTAAAGAAATTTATAGAAATGGTAGGTTATTTAATTATTATGATGAAAATTCTTTTAAAGAACTTATTAATAAGTTTAAATATTTGGAGATAATTAAATTATGGAAGACCGAAGATCGCAGAAAAAATCGTGAAAACGAATACTGGTTAAATATCTTATTAAAAAAAATATAATATATTTCTTATTTGAACTTATACTAATTAATATTAAAAGAGAACTATTGATTTTTTGTTAAAAGATAGTTCTCTTTTTGTATTAATTATTTTAATTCTTTTATATTTTCAAAACAATCTTTACATAGTTTATAGCCTTTATAAACTAATGACACATCAATCTCGCTACAGAATTTACATCCCGGTTCATATTTAGTTAAAATTATTTTATTTTGTTCTTTAAAAATTTCTAAGGAGTCTTTAGTTAACAAATTAAAATTATCTCTTAGTTGCTTTGGAATAACAATTCTACCTAGGTCATCTAACTTTCTAATAATTCCAGTAGATTTCATTTTAAAACTCTCCTTACTTAAATTCATATTGTCAAAAGTTTTCTAATCAATATAGTCCAAAACCCTGTCAAAACAAGGACTTTGGTTTAAAACCTTGCCACCCCCTTGATTTTTGGGTAAAATATACTTATCTAACAAAAAAATCTAAAGAAAGGTGGCAAGAATTATGTCTCAAATTATTACCTGGCTACTCGCCTATATCAAATTACAGGAAAAAATTATCATTTATCTTTTTGTCCTTTTGACCTGCAAAAATATTACTCCCAAAGTCGATATTCCGATCAGTAAAAAATACCGGTATCTTCAAGTCGATGAACTGCCTATCATCGAGGTTTTTGAAAAGTTGGATTATAACCAGCTCTTAGCTGAATATAAAGCTAAACACGGTAAAGAACTTAAACCCATTAAAAGGCGAAATCCCAAACACAAAGTACTTCATAATATCTCCTGTACCCGCTGTCAAGCTCCTCATGTCTATATCTACGATAATAACGGCGGCAAAGGACAGTACCTCTGTAAGATCTGTGATTTCCCTTTTATTAAAGGACAAGTTTATCAAAATTCAATCTCTTTTAAATGTCCACACTGTGGGAAATCACTCGAAAAAATTAAAGTGCGTAAACAGTTTATCATTCATAAGTGTAAAAACGACTTCTGCTCTTTTTATCAGTATAACCTAGCTGTCATGACTAAAAAGGAAAGAAAACTTTTTGCTCAAAATCCTTATGCTTTTAAACTGCATTATATCTATCGTGAATTTACCTTTGACTTTAAACCCTTAAGCAAAGAGTCAACTGTTATACCTAAGGTCGATATAACAAAAATTCATTCCTCTCATCAGGTTCTCGGTTTAGTACTCACTTACTATACTAACTACGGGCTCTCTTCCCGTAATACCGCTGCCATCATGAAAGATATTCACGGTGTAGATATCTCACACCAAACCGTCTTAAACTATGCTAATGCTGTCAGTAAGTACATTAAACCCTATGTCGATAATTACCCTTACGAACTCTCTAATTCCTTCTGTGGAAATGAAACCTATCTAAAAGTTAACGGTAAATGGTCGGGTAGAAACTGAGCGCGTATACTTTAGAGTCCGGTGGCTTTTCTGGTCGATTTCCCACCAGACCGCAGTCCAGCTCTCTTTGATTACGTTTCCCAGAGCCCCCCTACAATCCAAGACGGTCGGTTTTCCCGAATCCGGTTTTGACCTTAGGATTTCTCACATTTAGCCTTCCTAAACTATCGCAAGTTTAAATAGAAACACCTATATACACTCATAAATAATTTAGTTTGCATTTTAATGTTTTATCTCTTCAGGAAATTACAGATGGTCTCGGAGTACCACTTTCCACAAGATTACCTAAGCGCCCAGAAATCCTTCGCTCTTTAGAATATTAAT
>CAYSHP010000165.1:0-2076 GCA_964430875.1 uncultured Halanaerobiales bacterium | reverse complement strand
GCTTTTTCAAGCTCCATCTGAATCTTTAGTTTGATTCAGGTGGAGTAGTTGACTTATCTTCAAATTCAGGCTTCTCTCTATTAATAAAAGCCTGCATACCTTCTTTTTGGTCATAAGCACTAAAACAAAGCCCAAATAGCTGTGCTTCATATTCCATGCCTTCGGTTTTGCCTGCATTAGCACTAAAGTTTATCGCCTTTTTAGCCTGGCTAATTGCACAGGGAGAATTATGAATTATTTCTTCAACTATTTCATCAACCTTATCATCTAATTTATCTAACTTTACTAAATGATTTACAAGTCCAATCTCCTGAGCTCTTTTAGCACTTATATAGCGGCCGGTATAGATATATTCTCTAGCAAGTCCTTCTCCAATAATTCTACCCAACCTTTGGGTACCGCCAAATCCAGGCAGGATTCCTAATCCTACTTCTGGTTGTCCAAATTGAGCATTTTCACTGGCGATTCTAATATCACAAGCTAAAGCTAATTCACAACCACCGCCTAAAGCATGACCATTCACAGCCGCAATAACCGGTTTCCGGCAGTTTTCTATCTTATTAAAAACTCTCTGACCTAAGTTTGCAAATGATTCTGCTTGCACTGGTTCCATGTCTTTCATCTCTTTGATATCTGCACCTGCAATAAAAGCTTTATCACCTGTTCCTGTAATGACAACAACGCGGATATTTTTATCTTCTGAAATTAGCTGCATAGCTTCTTCTATTTCTAATAAGGTCTCGATGTTTAAAGCATTTAAAGCCTCTGGACGGTTAATTTCTATTACTGCTTTTTTACCCTCAGTTTTTGTAATAATGTTTTTAAAATCCATAATCTATCCCTTCTCTCTTAATATTGATAAAATCCTTCTCCAGTTTTTCTACCTAATTGACCTGCTCTTACCTTTTTCTTAAGTAAAGGGGCCGGCCTATATTTAGGATCACCAAACTCACTTTGTAAGGTTTCCATAATGGAAAGACAAACATCTAATCCAATTAAATCTGCTAAAGCAAGTGGTCCAAGTGGATGGTTTGCGCCTAATTTCATAGCTGTATCTATATCATCTGGACAAGCTACATTTTCTTCTACTAAAAAGATTGCTTCATTAATCATTGGAATCAAGAGTCTATTGACTAAAAAACCAGGTGATTCATTTACTTCAACGGCTGTTTTACCTAAAGAATCAACAAAATCACGGGCTTTATTAAAGGTATCCTCACTTGTTATAATATTTTTAATTAATTCTACTAATTTCATGACGGTCACCGGATTGAAAAAGTGGATACCCACTACTTTTTCTGGTCTACTAGTTACAGTTGCCATCTCTGTTAAGGAAAGAGCTGATGTATTACTAGCAATGATCACATCTTCTGCAAGAATCTCATCTAATTTTTTAAATACTTCTTTTTTGATTTCCATTTTTTCTGGTACTGCTTCAATCACAATATCAACGCTTTTGATATCTTCAAAATTCGTAGTTGTTTCAATTCTATCTAATATTAAGTTTTTATCTCTTTCTTTAATTTTATCTTTTTTGATAGCACGATTTAAATTTTTCTCAATTGTTTCTAAACCAATTTCTAATTCGTCTTTGTTAACATCCAAAAGTATAACCTGATAACCAGCATCAGCTATTACCTGAGCTATACCATTACCCATAGTCCCTGCGCCTATTATTGCTGTCTTTTTCACTTGATATTCCCCCTTTGATACTATTATATCATTATTATAATATATTTTTCTTCTAGTTATTAATATTATGCAAAAACTGTTCCATTTATAGACATTTTTAAAATACTTAGATAAAAATTTAAATATTATTTATAAAAAAGGTAAATGAAAATATAATATACTGCAGTATAACTTACGAGTTTTATTAAATTTCATGATAAGAAGTTAAATTTAAAAATCTAATTTCTTGAATAATAAAGCTTTTTATATCCCTAATTATATAAATTAAGCAAAAAGCAATATATAGAAAAAAATATTTAAAATTGGATCTTCTCCATATCCGTTGGTAAAAATTAAATAAAAAAAGAGGACATAAGCTTAAAGACCTCTAATATTTATTTATCC
>CAYSHP010000164.1:0-2089 GCA_964430875.1 uncultured Halanaerobiales bacterium | reverse complement strand
ACTATTTTTGAATATTAATCATAATTAAAGCAACTATTGTAAGTACAATAGCTGTTTTCTCTCTTTTATTTAAAGTCTCACCAAATATGAAGTAACCACCCGTACTTATTACTACAATACTACCGGCACTAAAAATAGGAAACACTACCGCGGTTTTAAGTTGATCTAAAGCATTTATTAAAAAGAATGAGGAAAACAAATTAGGAATACCAACAAAAATACCAATCATAAATTCCTGAGGTTTAATCCTATAATCTTTAATCATTACATAAATTGCACTTATGATAAAGGCTGTTGAGAATACAAAGAATAAAAAGAGATTTTTTTCATGGATACGACCATAATATTGAAAAAACTTATTCATAAACTCCCCTAAACCACCAAAAACAAACAGTCCAATTAAGGTCCATTTTAAAGCCTGCCGCCAATCCTTATTAAAAGGTGAATTAACAATCAAAATTGCTGCTAGAGCTAAAGCAATTCCAAACCATTGAATAGTTTCCGGTATCTCATTCCAGACAAAAATAGCTAAAATCATTGGAATCAAAATGCCTAGTTTAGCAAAGGTCCCTGCTAAACCTACACCTTCTTCATTTACACTTTTTTGGTAAAATATAAAAGCTAAAAAGAAAAATATACCGCCTATTATACCAATAAATACTGCCCAGGCATTACTGGATTCCATGGTAAACTTAAGTTGCTGATTAGTTAATACTAACTTTAATTCTTGTGCAAAGAGATTAAATTCAGTCATAGAGGGCCAAATAATTTTTGGTGATGACATTACTAAAAACAGACTAATTAAAGAAGCAACTAAATAATTTGATGAAGTAATCAAATACCGATTTGCTCTTTTATCCTCACTATATTTAAAGATAAGGGCTATTGAAGAACTACATAAAATTGCCATAAATAATGATAACAAAATATCCACTCCCAAGTTTTCAGACTCACTAATAAGTCTATCATAAATAAATGTGAATTAAAATAGAAAAAGCCGGGTTTTCACCCGGCTTAGTGGTTTTACATATTATATTTATTCTTCATCTCCTTCAGGCTCTAATGACTCTTCCAATCTTTTATATGCTTGATATCTTTCTATTGCATCCTGTTCAGCCTGATCAAATAACTTGTCGGCTACTTCTGGGAATTCTTGTTTCAACTTAGCATAACGTACCTCGCTGAGTAAGAATTCTTCAAAGTCACCTTCTGGTTTCTTAGAATCTAAGGAGAATGGATTTTTACCTTCTTCTTTTAGTTCTGGATTGTATCTATATAGATGCCAGTATCCAGCTTCAACAGCTCTTTCTTCTTCATCCACACTACAGTTCATACCATTTTTCAATCCATGTGCTATACATGGAGCATAAGCTATAACTAAGGATGGGCCTGGATAGGCTTCTGCTTCTTTGATTGCTTTAACTGTTTGATTCATATTAGCTCCAAGGGCAATTTGAGCTACATATACATAGCCATATGTCATAGCCATTCTACCGAGGTCTTTCTTCTTAGTTCTCTTACCGGCTGCATCGAATTTAGCTGCTGCTGCAGTAGGAGTAGCTTTAGAAGACTGACCACCAGTATTAGAATAGACCTCTGTATCAAATACTAATACATTCACATCATCGCCTTGTGCTAACACATGGTCTAGACCGCCGTAGCCAATATCATAAGCCCAGCCGTCTCCACCGAAGATCCATTGTGATTTCTTAACTAAGAATTCTTTATTATCAAGGATAAACTTAACTAATTCATTATCCTTTTCTTCTTCTAGTAATGGTTTCATCTTTTCGGTGGCTTGTTTGGAAGCTTCCGCTTTATCTTTACCTTCGATCCATTCTTGGAAAGCTTCTTTTAGTTCATCAGAGATATCAGTTTCCATAGCTTCTTCCATCTTCATCTTCAGTTGATCTCTAAACTGTTCCATACCGAGATACATGCCATATCCATATTCGGCATTGTCTTCAAATAAGGAGTTAGCCCAAGCTGGACCGTTTCCTTCTTCATTTGTTGTATAAACAGCTGTAGGAGCTGTACCGCCCCAGATAGAAGAACAACCAGTTGCATTTGCAATAATCATTCTATCTCC
>CAYSHP010000163.1:0-2119 GCA_964430875.1 uncultured Halanaerobiales bacterium | reverse complement strand
CCTCAATTTTTTTATTCCAGTAATCAAATTGCTCGTCTGAAGTAAAGTAATTCATGTACTCAACTTGATATCCATCTTCATCAAAGTAATTTAACCTAACATCTTCTACATCATTTACAGCCGTTTGAAATCTGATCTCAATGATATTATTACCAAGCCTTGTAATATGTGCTGGGGTTTCCTGATCATGCCATAAAGCACTTTTTATAATTTCTCCATCACCACTTTTACCAACCTTTTTTATCTGCTGACCAACATTAATTACAGAATTTAAGCCTCCAAAACCATCGGGAGCATAATCTTCACTTTGGGGATCTTTTTTCCACATGGAGCCATTTACAACAAATTTATATTCATAAGTACCTGGTTTCAAAGAAATAGTAATTTCATAAACTCCATCCTCATCTTCATCGGTCATTTCTAATTTTTTGGTTGCCCAGTTATTAAAAGAACCGGCCAGATAAACAGAACCTACCTCCTCGATCTGTGGTTCATATTTAAAGGTAACGTCCTTCATGCCTGGTGGGGCGGCTGTAATTGATAGACTAAAGATAAAAATAATTAAAATGAGATATATGAAAGTTCTATGTACTTTTTTCACTAAAATTCTCCTCTCAAATTATATTCAACTAATATATATTTAAATAAAGGGATTTCATTTCCTTTAATAATTGCAAAAATAAATAATTAAAATGAGTTATTATTATCTTTAAACAATATCTTATTATTTTTCTTGCAAATAAGTAATTAGTTCAATTATACTTAATATAAGATAATTAAAGAGGAGGATGGTAGAATGCTTAAAAAAGTAAGTATATATCTAATTTCACTTTTATTATTAGGAATCTTATTAAATTTTGGTAGAGATAAGAAGTTTGTCTTGTTTGAACAAAAAATTATAGAATAGATACATATAATTCAATCAATATATTTTATTTTTATTCTTTAAATTAGGAGGATTTTAATGGCTATTAAAGGTAAAAGAATTATTATAAAACAAACTATCAGAGAAGATTTAGAAAATATTAAATGTCTTTGGAATAATGTCGAAGTGATGAAATGGGTTGGCTTCCCAGCTGGAATAGATCAAAATATTAATGATTTGAAAGAGTGGTGGGAGAAAATACAACAAAATGAAAAGACTCATCATTTTGTTGTCTATACAAAAAAAAATGATAACTTTTGTGGGGAATTATACTATAAAAAAGATGCTAAACATAAGAGAGCCGGCTTAGATATTAAGTTATTACCCCAAATGCAAGGCAGAGGCCTTGCTACCGAATCACTCCAACTATTGATCAGTTATATATTTAAAAATGAACCACAGATTGAGGCTGTTTGGACCGAACCTTCAGAAGAAAACGCGGCAGCAAGAAAGCTATATTCACGCTGTGGACTTAAAAGTAAAGAAAGACCAACTGATATGAAACCCGCTGCCTCCTATTGGGAATTAACACGAAAAGATTGGCAAAAAAATAATTCTAATTTCAGATAATATTCTACATTAATTATCACCTTATTTTTTACACAAAAAAGGATGGATCTCTCCATCCTTTTAATAATTTAAGTTAACTGATAATCACCCTTAACTTCAATAGCTCTCTCTAGAGTATCAGAAACAGGACAGTATTCTTCAATACTTTGATATAATCTTTTAATTTTTTCTTCATCCGCATCTGAATCGATCCTTAAATTATATCTGATCTCTTTAAAGCCAGAATCTACCTCAGCAGAACTCATTGCTTTATCATCAATCTCACCTTCTACTTCTATAGAAAGATCATTAATATCTATCTTCATCTTATTTGCTAAAAAAGCAGAAGTTATGGAAAGACAGCCTGCTAAACTGGCTAATGTTATCTCTACCGGGTTCATCCCTTCATCAGAACCCCCAAAGCTTTCCGGTTCATCTATAATTATCCCATGACCTCTCCCATTATCTACTTTAACTTTCATACCTTCTTTTAAATAAGAATCCACTTTAAATTTATTGGTACCCATAAGTTATAACCTCCTTTGAGTGTTTTTTATTGTATTAAAAAAACTACCTTTATTATAAGGTAGTTAAAAAAAGGATCCGGCAGTGACCTACTCTCCCACAGGGTTACCCCTGCAGTAC
>CAYSHP010000162.1:0-2151 GCA_964430875.1 uncultured Halanaerobiales bacterium | reverse complement strand
ATGCTTAAAAGAGGTCAGGAATATTTAATTCAAGCTCCCTGGATCTCACTATTTTCCGGCTTTGCTATTATAATTACAGTAATGAGTTTTAACTTATTAGGAGATGCCTTAAGAGATGCTTTGGATCCTAAACAAATTGAATAACTTTATTAATTAACTTTAGTGTTATATAAAGATAAAAAAGAGGTGCAGGTAAATTAAATACCTGCACCCTTTTTTATAATTTGTATTATTTTTATAGTACATATTTCCCTTTAATTTTTATATTAAATACTTTCTATTGTTCGAGATTTAGATTGTTTAATAAGGTTTGATATGCTTCTTCTCCATTGGGAGCTTCAACCATACTTAACCATCTTCTTACCTCTAATATATTATCTTTAACCCAGGCTTCAGCAACTTCCATTTCATCTCTTTCATTATATCCGATCTCATAGATCCATTGGTCATTATCTTCTACATCTACTCTAAACTGCTGTAAGAATCTATATACTTCTGGATAATCTTCTTCAAAACCATGTCTTGTTAGGGTATCTACCCAGGAATAGGGACTTTCCCATAGTCTCTTTGGATCTTTTAAGTATTTTAAATTGTATTCAGCGTTCATCCAATGAGGACGCCAACCGACAAAAACAATCCATTCCTTTTCACCGATAGACTTATCGATCTGGGCCATAAGAGCACTCTGGCTGGAATTAATTGCCGTCCAGTCCCCTAGTCCGTAAATATCTTCATCAATCGCTTTATTCATTTTCTTGGATGATGCCCATCCAGCTGGACCTACATACATTTTTTTATCAAATTTATCTGCATATTTCTGTAAGTCAGCATGGCTTTTTACCCCTGCTTCATAAACATGTTGAGGTACTGCCATTGTATAGAGCCCTTCTGTCATGTTCTGAGTTACATAATTAATTTCTTCTTTATATTTATTTCTCATATCCATAATTTGCGGCATCCAGGAACCAATAAACACATCTATATCCCCCTGGGTTAAACCCTGATGAATTATGGGGTCACGCGCTGTAGTTCTTTCTACTTCATAACCAATATTTTCTAAAATGTATTCTACAATTGAATTTTTTGCTCTAATGCCAGGCCAGTCACCTTCACCAAGCATAATCGGTTCTTCTGACTGGGCTAAAACTGAGCCCGAAAAAAGTCCAACTAATAGAATGAAAGATAACATAAAGATAGTTAATTTCTTCATCTTAATCCCCCTAATTTTTTATTTTTTTGTAATACTATTTTGCTTTTCATTTTACCGTTAATAAATTATAAAAAAATAATGGTAGATTGTAAAACCTATAGGGAAATTATTCATTCTTAAATAATTATGTATTACTAAATATATTTTTTTATCTTTATAATTATAGGGTTAACAGGGATTTTAGAAGGTATAAAATAATTTATTAGATATTTCTATACACATCAATAAAATATTAAAATTATTTCTTAACAACCATTTAACTTAACTGTTTGCACAGAAAAAAGCCCTTCTTTTAAATATTTTAAGAAGGGCTTTTGATAAAGTTAACTTTTATACATTTTATTTAGCTGTTATTCTAAGAATTTAGATACATAAGGAGAAGTTTCTCCCTTTCTTGAAAAGTGTCCAGAAGGTCCTTCACCTAAAAATTCTGAGAACCAGGATTCATGCTGAATTTCTTCATGTAATATTGATAAAGCTAAATCATAAGTTCTATGATCCTTACCCTGGGTCATATTACATATTTCGGTATAGCCCCTAACTGCACATCTTTCAGCTTCAACTAATACCTTTAATATTTCTTTCGGATCTTCAGGGTTTTCAGGTAATTTAGCAGGTGGGCAAGCAGAAATATCATGGAATTCTTTTAAATCATTAGGAATTTTTCCACCTAATTCATAGATACGAGGAATTAAGGCTTCAAAGTGATTCCTGTCTTCAATTCTTGCATCTTCAGCAATTTCTTTAATACCTTCACCCTCTAAACCAATTAAATTTAGTCTTAAGCTTGTATAGTAATAAAAAGTGGTAAGTTCTGCAGAAGCATTCTTAATCAACAAGTCAAGGAGTTTATCAACATCAACACCAGCATCTTCAACCATTTGACGCGCTACTTTTGCCAAAAATATCTCCTCCTTTATTAATAACTATTATTAATTATA
>CAYSHP010000161.1:0-2240 GCA_964430875.1 uncultured Halanaerobiales bacterium | reverse complement strand
CCATATAATCTTATTAATATTAAATCATATCATAAAAAAATTTAAAGTTAAATTGAATACAAAATTTTAGTTTTTTTCTAAACTAAAAAACCTCTTTGTATTATCAGTAGTTGCTTTAGCAACATTTTCAAAAGTTGTATTCTTTAAAGATGCTATATACTTTGCCACCTCTTTTACATACATCGGTTCATTTCTTTTTCCTCGATGTGGTGACGGTGCTAGATAGGGAGAGTCTGTTTCTAATAATATTCTACTTATCGGTATTCTCTGCATAGTTTTTTTTAAATCCTGAGCACTATTGAAAGTTACAATTCCACCTGCACTAAAATAGAAACCCATTTCAAGAGCTTCTTCTGCCATCTCTGCTCCACCAGTATAGCTATGAAGCAGTACATTATGATTTCTCATACCTTCTTCTTTTAAAATTTTAATTGTATCCTTATCAGCTTCCCGACTATGTATTACTACCGGAAGATTAATTTTTTTTGCAAAATTAAGTTGTTTTCTAAAAGCTTCTCTTTGTTTGTCGCGGGGGGAATTGTCATAATAGAAATCTAACCCTATTTCCCCTATACCAACTACTTTATCCGCTTTTGATAAATCTTTTAATACTTGTAAAGCCTTTTTATCAAGTGTTTTAGCTTCATGCGGATGAACACCAACCACTGCATAGATTATCTCATACTGCTGACTTAGCTGTAAAGAACGATGGCTTGATTTAAGATCAGATCCCACATTAATTATATTTATTATTCCATTTTCTTGAGCTCTTTTTATAACTTCATCTCTATCTTTATTAAATTTATCAAAGTCTAAGTGTGCATGTGAATCAATTAGTTCTACCATTATTTATTACTCCTTTAATTATTAAAATTAATAACTACCAATTATTTTTCTGTTGAGTGCTTTAAGCACACCTTTACCTACTGCTAAAGGCAAATCTTGGTTAACATATGTGGATCCCAATAATCTTTCTTCCATACCGTGTTCATTGTATAAAGTAATTTGTACTACTACTATGTCATCTCTTAAACCTGTTTTAAATACATTTTCTACTCTTAATTTGCCGGGTAATTTTATGTACTTTTCTAACATTTTAGCCATACCATTGGCTGCTTTATACATCAATGGTTCATCAGGATAATCATCACTAGTACCTTCAAAAATATTATCATTAATTTTTAATCTATAATGACATACAGGATTATTATTTTCTTTAAAAATTGAAATAATCTCTAAACGGTCAATATCATGTTTTTCATCATCATGTTCAAATTGAGCAATACTAATCTTTTTGTGGTCAATATCTTTATCTTGATTAACTAATATAATAGTTTCAACATCCCTTACAATTCTTTTTGGGTTTCTTTGTTTATCGGCTATTATATGTACTTCATCAATATCATTATCACCAGTAATTTTACAAGAAATTATTCCATCTAACTTATTAATCTTTTGAGCTAAATCATCGAACATACTCTCTACCCCCATTTAACATTATGAATTTATAAAAATAAATATTAATTATTAAAACTTCCATCTAATTCACCGCTCTTAATAAGTTCTATCATCTTCTCTGCCAATTCCGGGTCAAACTGCTGCCCAGAGCAATCCTTAAATTCTTCTATTGTTTCCTGCTTAGTAAGAGCCCTCTTATAACTACGCCCTGTAGTCATAACATCAAATGAATCACATATATTTAATATTCTTGAACCTAATGGAATCTCCTTTTCTTCTATCCCATCAGGATAACCGTTGCCATTATAAAATTCATGATGATAGAGGATAATTTCAAGATCGTCGTTTAACATGTCAATATCTTTTAAAAGTTCATAACCGTAATAACTATGTTTTTTCATCTCAGTAAATTCATCATCATTTAAAACATCATCACTCTTCAAAATTTCATCATCAACATAAATCTTACCAATATCATGTATTTTTGCCATATTTACAATTTTTTCTTTTTTACGAGGGTTTATATTTATCTTTTCACAAAGTTTTTTTGTATAATTACCAACTCTTTCACAATGACCTTCAGTATAATGATCTTTTGAATCAATAACCTTCAAGAAACTTTCTATAATTTGTGTAAAAGTATTTAATACTTGTATTCTTGAGAAGAAAAAGTCTCTTGTAATATAGATTAATACAATAACTAATATGAAAAATAACTTACCAAATTGAGTATAACTGAAGTATAAAATGAGTCCTAGAAAATAGGAGACAAAAATGTTTTT
>CAYSHP010000160.1:0-2246 GCA_964430875.1 uncultured Halanaerobiales bacterium | reverse complement strand
CGCCCAAAAAGGACCACATCCTTTCACAGAGATAGTTGTCTTTAATTTTTTTATATTATATCACAAGTTCCTTGTTTTGACAAGGATAATCAAATAAATTGCTTTAATTTTCTAAAATTTTAAACATGATTATTCCCGCGGCTACTCCGGCATTTAAAGAATCAATATTTCCCTTCAAAGGGATTTTAACTAATTTATCAGCTATGGTGGTTAATTCTTTTCTAATTCCCTTACCTTCATTACCAATAATTAGAGAAAGGGGGCTTTTATACTTCAGTTCATTATAGTATGTATCGGTATTTAAATCAGCTGCATAGATTTTTTGTTCTTTACTTTGTAGTAGGTCTCTTAATTCATCTAATTCAATATCTTTAATAAAAGGTATAGAATAAATTGCTCCTACTGTAGATCTTAATACTTTTAAGTTAAAAACATCAACTGATCCTTTTGAGATAATTAAAGACTGAAAACCAGCCGCAGCAGCAGTCCGGATCATAGTTCCCATATTACCCGGATCTTGAATCTGGTCAATAACTAAAATATAATCTTTTTCTAGCACTTCTTGTTCAGTGGTATGTGGTTCATTAACAATGGCAATTACTTCCTGGGGATTGGTTGTATCGGCAACTTCAGAGATTATACTGTCAGAGACAAAAGTTAGCTTATCTTCATTGTAAATTAAAAATGACTCACTTTTATGTTGGTTAAAGTAATCAGAGGTTAAAAATATATTTTCAAGGTCAGCACCTGCTTTATAGGCTCCCCTGATTAATCTTAAACCCTCTAAGATAAACTGTTGCCGTTCTTTTCGATACTTTTTTTGATAAAGTTTTCTTAGGTACTTTACTTTATCATTTTTAATACTTGTAATTTCTTCCATTTTGATCACCTAATATATTAAAAACCCGGTAAAAACCGGGTTTTAAATAATTTATTATATTTCTGATTTTGCAACTTCAACTAATTCGCTGAAGGCATCTTTATCATTAACAGCCATATCAGCTAGCATTTTTCTGTCTATCTCAATATTGGCTTGCTTTAAACCGTTGATAAATCTTGAATAAGAAAGTCCATTTTGTCTGGCCGCTGCATTAATTCTAGTAATCCAAAGGCGGCGGAAGTTACGCTTTTTTTGACGTCTGTCTCTATATGCATACTGTAAAGACTTAATTACAGCCTGTTTGGCAGGACGAAATAGCGTACTTCTAGATCCAATAAAACCTTTTGCAGATTTTAAAACTTTCTTTCTTCTTTTTCGTGCTTTTGAACCTCTTTTCACACGAGCCATGCTTAATCACTCCTTTTTCCGTCTATATCAAAATATTTAGTTGTTTAATATACAATTAGTCGTATGGTAATAGTTTCTTATATCTTTTTTGGTATGTCTTATCCATAGTTGTTGGTTTTCTCAAATGTCTTTTTCTCTTAGAAGATTTCTTGGTTAAAATATGACTTTTAAAAGCCTTACGTCTTTTAAGCTTACCGTGTTTAGAAACCTTCACTCTCTTTTTTATACCCTTATGAGTCTTAAGTTTAGGCATAAATAATACCTCCTTATACTAATTAGTTTTATCACTAACTGGGGTTAGAAACATTAACATATTGTGGCCTTCCATCTTAGGGCCGCTTTCAACTTTACCAATGTCATCTGTTTCTTCTTTAAGTCTCTCCATTAGATCATAACCTAGATCTTTATGGACCATCTCTCTTCCCCTGAATCGAATGCGTACTTTTACTTTGTTTTTATCGTTTAAGAATCTACGAGCCTGCTTTAATTTAACATTAAAGTCATGGTCCTGGATCTTAACACCCATTTGGACCTCTTTGACTTTCATTACATTCTGGTTTTTCTTTTGTTTCTGCCTCTTTTTAGCCTGCTCATACTTGTATTTACCATAATCCATAATTTTACATACAGGTGGATTGGCCTGAGGAGCTACTTCCACTAAGTCAAAACCTCTCTCTTCAGCCATATCTAAGGCATCATCCATACTTTTGATTCCAATCTGTTCTCCTTCATTGTCGATTAACCTAACTTCTTTAGCTCTAATTTGTTGATTGACTCGCAAGTCGTTATTATTACTGATTTTATGCACCTCCACTTTTTTTAGACAAAATAAAAACGGGTGGTAGAAACCACCCGTTAAATTCACACATAAAGTTAGGAGACATAAAACGCCTCAATTAATACTACTAACTATTAACCAATAATCCTATTATTGGTGAGAAACAGTGGTTTCTACTTT
>CAYSHP010000159.1:0-2281 GCA_964430875.1 uncultured Halanaerobiales bacterium | reverse complement strand
AGAAATTTTCTATGCCAATAATTATCATTGTAATTCTTTTGACAGTTGTTATGGGTTACTTTGCAGTACAGATAGATATTGAAGCTGGAATTAAAGATATGTTACCTCAAAATAGTCCAGTAGTAGAAAGGTTTGAAAATGTATCAGATACTTTTGGCAGCTTAACATATGCTGCAGTAATGATAAATGATGATAATATTTTAGATAAAGATACTTTAAATAAAGTTGAATCGATGTCTAAAGATTTTTCAAATATAAAAGGTGTTTCAGATGTAACCAGTCTTACCAATATTAAAGATATAAAAGGTGGTGCAACTGGGATCAAAGTTAATGAATTTATAGATGAAGTACCTCAAACAGAAAGCTCCATTCAAAATTTAAAACAAGAGTTAAGTGATGAAGAACAATATGTAGGTAAGATTTTCACCAAAGACTTTAAAAATACAATGGTCTTAGTTAAATTTGAAGATCAAGAAGAACCAGAAGCGGTTGTTTCAGATATTAGATCTGTTGTAAGCAGATATGAAGGGCCGGAAGAAATTTATATGTCAGGTACTCCTGTTATAGTTACAGATGCTACTAATTACATGAAGAGAGATCTTAGTAGATTATTGCCTTTTGTAATAATTGCTATTATTGCCGTACTATATATCTCATTTAGAAGTATAAGAGGTGTATTACTTCCTATCTCAACAGTTTTAATAAGTGTGATCTGGGCTCTAGGTATACAGGAGTTATTAGGTAAACCTCTTTCAATAATTAGTACTGTTTTACCTGTGCTTTTAGTTAGTGTAGGTAGTGCTTATGCAATTCATATTGTGGCCAGATACTTTGAAGAAGTTAGAGATGGAAAGGATAAAAATGAAGCAGTTCGACAATCTATAAAAAATGTAGGTATTGCTGTTATTATGGCCGGAGGCACTACCATGATTGGGTTTGCTTCCTTGTTTTTCTCTGATTTAGTTATTATTCAGGATTTTGCTTTTGGGACCACAATTGGAGTAGGTATTGCTTTAATAATTTCGTTAATCTTTATCCCGGCTGTATTAATAAATTTAAAAGTGACAAAGCGGAGTAAAAATGGTAAAGAAACTAAATTTACTAAAAGTCTTTTTGCAGGTTTAGAAAAATTAGTATTTAAATATCGAACAGTTGTAATTGTATTTATTATTCTTGTGATTATTGGAGCAATTTGGGTTATTCCTAATATAAAAACCGAATCTAATTATATAACTTATTTTAAAGAAGGTTCTACAACAAGAGTTTCTACTAATTTAGTTGATGAAAGGTTTGGGGGAAGTCAGCCTGTAGAACTTATTGTACATGGTAATATTAAAAAGCCCGATTTATTGGTAAAAATGAGAGACTTTCAAGAAGAAGCAGTCAAGCTACCTCATATTAATAATGCTCAATCAATGGTTAATATCTTTAGAGAAGAAAACATGGCCTTGAATAATAAAAGGGAAATACCAACTACTCAAAATCAGATTGCGCAATATCTTCTACTTTTAGAAATGTCGGATAAAGAATTAATTAGTAACTATTTAACTTTTGATTATAATACTAACCGTATTCAGATGACTATGGAAATGATTAGCTCATCTAAACAAAAAGAAATCTTAAATGAAGTGAAGGGTTTAGTAGATAAGCATTTCGGAAATCAATACAAAGTTGAATTGACCGGAATTCCTAGTCTTTCAAATGAAATAACAAACTTAATTATCAGTGGACAGATTAAAAGTCTCATCTCAGCTGTAATATTTACCTTTATTATTACTTCCATCTTATTAAAATCAATCAAAAGAGGATTCTTTACTACTTTACCAATTGCATTTACAGTTTTAGTTAACTTTGGCTTGATGGGCCTTTTAAATATAAAGCTAGATATAGCTACTGCTATGATAGCTAGTATAGCAGTTGGTATAGGTGTAGATTATAGTATTCATATCTTTACAAGATTTATAGAAGAGGGTGAAAAACTTAATGATTCTATTAATGCATTGAAAGCCTCAATTCAAACTGTAGGTAGAGCTAACTTATATAATGCATCAGCAGTTATCGTAGGTTTTGCAGTTATTTTACTGTCCTCATTTCCGCCTTTGGTAAGTTTTGGAGGTTTAACCGGCTTTACAATGGTTGTATCATTTTTTGGGGCCTTAGTTATACTCCCTGTATTAATATTTTCTGCATATAAGCTATCTAGCAATGAAAACTTCTTAGATAATAATCACTCTTAAGGAGGAGATAATTATGAATAAAAAGTTAACAATACTACTTACAA
>CAYSHP010000158.1:0-2306 GCA_964430875.1 uncultured Halanaerobiales bacterium | reverse complement strand
TTTAAGACTTCTAACATCTCAGCCCGCATCGGTCTAGCAAACCAGGCTTCTTGTCTTAGACCAAGAGTTAAAGCAGGCAGGATAAGGGCTGTCCAACCAGTTCCTGAGATTGGTACTAAATTTAGTTTCAAGCCAAAAATGAACAATAATAAAATACCCAGCCAAAAAGATGGCATAGATATCCAGAACATTGCTTGTACCGTGGCCAGATAATCAAGCCATGAATTTCTTTTTAAAGCTGCTAGAATGCCGAAGAGAACTCCAAAGAAAACAGAAAATATGAGTCCGGAAAGGGTAAGAAGTAAAGTTTTGCCGATTCTATCTCCGAGTAAACTACCTACAGATCGGTTATACCGAATAGAAGTACCCAAATCACCACTTAATATGTTTTTCATCCAGACTAAATATTGAGTATGTAATGGTTTATCTAAATTATACTTTGCCCTAACAGCTTCTAAATTTTCTTCGCTGGCATAAGAGCCCAGCATAATTCGGGCTGGATCGCCTGGGGTTAGATGTAAAATTAAAAAAGCGATTATAGTAACCCCAATTGCAGTAATTAAAGTAAGTATTATTCTTTTTACAAGATGATTTTTTATAGTCATTACTAATCCCCCTAATAATTCAATTAAATGGGTTGTTTATTATTTTACCTGTTTACCATTAATATATACTTCTTCAACTTTAGAACGAATATCTAGTGGATCACCAGAAAAAATTATTAAATCTGCATCTTTGTTTTTTTCAATACTGCCAACTCTGTCATCTACCCCTAAAATTTCGGCAGGGTTAATTGTAATAGCTTTTAGGGCTTCCATTTCATTCATACCAGCTTTAATAGATAATGCGGCATAGATCGGTAAGTATTGAGTTGGGGTAACACCATGATCACTCATGATAGCTACTTTGACACCATAATCTGAGAGTATTCCTGCTGTCTTAAAGGATTTGTTTTTCAATTCATTTTTACTACGTTCTCCAAAGGTTGGTCCTACAATAGCAGGGACTTTTTCTTTAAATAATTCTTCAGTAACTAGATGGCCTTCAGTGCAGTGCTCAATGGTAACATTAATATCAAATTCCTTTTTTATTCTTAATACAGTTATAATATCATCAGCACGGTGAGCATGTACTCTTAATGGAATTTTTTTATTTAAAACGGGTAAAAGTGCTTTCATTTTTATGTCTTTTTCAAAATCATTACCATTATTCTTTTTGTTTTTATATTCTTGTGCTTCAAATAAGGTTTTTCTCATAATAGCGGCGATACCCATTCTAGTTTTAGGAGCTTTATTTTGTTTGCTGCCATAATCTCTTTTGGGATTTTCTCCGACAGCTGCCTTTATACCGGCCTTTTCTTTAAGTAGCATTTGATCTACAGTTTTACCAAATGTTTTAATTACACAGCATTCTCCACCAAAAATATTTGAACTACCAGGGGTAACCATAACTGTTGTAACTCCACCTTTATAAGCATCTTCCAGGCCTGTATCAGCAGGATTAATGGCATCGATTGCCTTTAAATGAGGAGTTACTGGATCAGTAGATTCATCATAATCTTTGCCTGCCCAGCCAATATCTTCTTCTCCAATACCAAGATGAGTATGAGCGTCCACAAACCCTGGTAAAATAGTTTTGCCGGTTTTATCTATAACTTGACAGTTTTCTGGAATATCTAAATTAGAACCAACATTTAAAATTTTTCCATCAGATATTAAAATATCTCCATTTTCAATTATATCTCCGGCCATAGTAATAATCTTTGCATTTTTAATAGCTAGCATATTCATAATACTCCTTTATAAAAAATTTTATTTTAATTTATGCTTTATAAGATTTTCAAAAGGGGCAACTTTTGAAAGTATACCCCTTTTGAAGTTGATTATTCTATTTAAAACTCCATTCATTGATATGAAATGATGGCATTTTGAATATAGTAAATAATTCTTCTGGTATATTTAGTTCATCATTATAGCCTATTCCTTTAACAGGCCAGTAAAGTGGATAGCTAGCAACTTCACCTATAGCAATTTTTTGAACTTCTTTATAAATTTCATATCTTTCATCAGGGTCAATTGTTTGTTTGATCTGAGCTATTAATTTATCAACTTCTTCATTTTCATATGTACCAAAGATTGGATTCCAGGAAGAATCTGAATCCCATATTGATACAAAACTATATGGTTCAGGTATTGTAACACTCGGCCAATTTTCTCTATACATAGGTGCTTCACCTTCACCAGTAACATCAAGATAAGTTCCCCATTCTAGAGCAACTACTTCACAATCAATACCTACATTTGCCA
>CAYSHP010000157.1:0-2545 GCA_964430875.1 uncultured Halanaerobiales bacterium | reverse complement strand
ATTTCGGTTCACACAATTAAAAATATATAAAATTATAAAATTGAATTTAAATTATATATTAAAAATAGGAGAAGTATTTAAATAATTTAATATAATATGTATAAATGCTTTTACTCCTATTATTAATATATCATTATCAATATCATAATTAGGTTGATGTATAGACCCAGTAATGCCTTTTTTTTCATTTTTTGTACCCAAAAGCATATATGTTCCCGGAACTTCTTCTAGAAAAAGAGAAAAATCTTCTCCTCCCATAGTTGGTTTTGTTGTTTTAATTAAATTAGAACCCATACTGTCTCTTAAAGTTTTGATAATAAAATCAGTTATTTCTTCATTGTTTAAAGTCACTGGTACACCAGGAGAAAATTTATAGTCACACTTTAACTGATATCCTTTACAAATATTATAAGCTATTTCTTCCATTCGATTTGGTATTAACTCTCTAATATCTGAATTAAAAGATCTAATAGTACCATTTGTTTCTATTTTAGAGGGTATTATATTATAAACAGATCCTCCTTTTATCATACCAAAAGAAATAACTCCTGGCTCAAGCGGCGATAATTCTCTTGAAATTATTTTTTGAAATCCATTAATTATATCAGCCAAAACAATTGATGGGTCCTTTGTTTGATGAGGAAGGGCGCCATGTCCTGATTTGCCTTTTATAATTAAATCAAACCTATCCGCAGAAGCAAATACAGGTCCCTTATTAACACCTAAAAAACCACTTTCTAATTCTGGCCATATATGTAATCCTATGATTGCATCAACATCTGGGTCTTTTAATACCCCCTCTTTAATCATTAACGCTGCACCAGCAACTATTTCTTCAGCTGGTTGAAATATAAACTTTACATTCCCCTTAATTTCGTTTTTGAAATTACTCAAGATTTTTGCTGTTTGTAATGCTATAGAAATATGTCCATCATGACCACAAGCATGCATATAACCTTTTTTATTAGATGAATAATCCAAATTAGTATTCTCTTTAACAGGCAATCCATCTATATCCGCTCTAACTGCAATTGTCTTGCCTTCCTTTTTACCTCTTAATAAGCCAACAACTCCTGTCTTGGCTATGCCTGTAGTAACTTCTAAACCCCAATCTGTGAGATAAGATGCTATTCTTTTTGAGGTTTCAATTTCCTCAAAAGCAGGCTCTGGCATTTTATGAAACTCTTTTCTTAAATTAATACATTCTTTTTTGTATTGATTAAAATTAATTCTTGTTTTTATCATTTTTACTTCTCCTTTACTTTTTATATAATTTGATTCTTAAGACAAATAATGTAGCAATGCTTAAACCAATGTATAACAAAATCATACTCATTCCTATTCTAATCCCACCTATATCACTGAAAAACCCTATAAAAAGATTGCCTAATAATAACCCACCTATACCTGCAGAAGCTAAACTTAATCCAACAACTTGAGATAATTTTTCATTATACATATCAAATAATATTGCTTGTATTGTTGGAAAATTAATCGATAAAAATAGTCCTGAAATTGAAAAACCAATATTATAAAGTGAAGGATTCAATAGAGCTAATAACAAAATTATGAAAGTTCCTATCGAAGAAATCAATACCATCAAATAATAACCAACTTTTTCAACAATAAAAAATGCAATCAAACGACCAATGGTAAAAAGAAAATTAAACGAAATAAGATAAATACTAATCTCTTGCTGATTCTTATTTAAAATACTTTTTAAATAAATACCAAGCCAGTTTCTAATTGTTAGTTCTGCTCCAGTGTTTAAAATCAAAATAAATATTATCATTAATAATTTATAATCTTTTAATAAATTAGATATTTGTATTCCATCATCATTTATCTCATTTATATTTTTCGGGAATACCCCAAATACACTAAATAAAAAAAGAAAAACTATTAATACTCCAGAAAAAACATAAACTAATTTCCAGTCCCCATATATCTTTAATACCCGAACAGCATAATAAGGGCCAATAATGGAACCAAAACCAAAAAATACATGATTCAGATTCATCATCTTTCCCCTTTTTTCTGTAAAAAGAATAGAAGCAATTGTTTGACTTGATACAACAAGATTTCCCATACTAGATCCTAAAAATGCCATAAGTATAAGTAGAATCCAAAAATAATTTATTGTGTAAAATGATATTAAAATAATTATTGCAACTAAAAGACCCCATAAGTAAAATTTCTTCAATCCAACTTTAGTTAATAATATTCCTGAAGTAAATGTAACTATAATACTACCTAAAGTATATAAAATTTGTAAGAAACTCAATTTGCTAAAACTAACCCTAAATTCTTCTTGTATTAAGGGATTAATTTGCCCGGGTATACTAGCAATAATTCCTAATATAGCCATTATTAAAAATGAAATTGTGATCATTAGTTTTCTATTATTGACTGTAATCATTATATCCCTTTCCTTATTGACTGTTATTTTTAGAGTTTAACGAGATCGATGTACTGATAATTCCAAAAATAGCAACTATTAACCAAATTATAATAACTATACTCCATCTACTAATATCAATTATAT
>CAYSHP010000156.1:0-2583 GCA_964430875.1 uncultured Halanaerobiales bacterium | reverse complement strand
ATCTATTTCTTTTTCTTAGTTTCAAAAAAGTCCCTAAAGTCTCTATTACCTTTTACATCTTTTTTAGATTTATTGAAGAAATCTCTAAAATCTCTACTACCATGATCAAACATTAATATCACTCCTTTTTTTATATTTAATATACAGGTTGTTTTTTATATTAATATAAATTACTAAAGAAATTAGCTCTAAATATGCTAAAATAACTATTATAATTTTTATAATATTCATCTTCATTGTTTTTTTGATCATATAAGTCATTAAAAATATTGTTTTTTCGATTGGACATCATATCACTCCTTAACCAGAATCGGTTTTTACTTATTTGATTTTACACTTATAATTTTAACGGAATATACCCGAGTAAAATAGTAAGTATTTAACAATTTTTATGATTATAGAGGTGTTTTTATGGGGAAATATATTAAAAGGTCCAATAAAATACAGATTAGAGAGACAGAAGCAGCTGATATTGATTTTGTAAAAAGAATAGAAAGTGCTCCTGAAAATAGTGTAAATGTTTTTCAGTGGTCAAAAAGGAAGCATATTGAAATTATTGAAGGTAATGATACTTTTCATATGATTATTGAAAATAAGTCAGGTAAAGAGGTTGGATATGCAATAATTGCTGGACTTAAAAGTAATAATAAAAGTATTGAACTAAGAAGAGTTGTTATAGATAAGAAAAACAAGGGTTATGGTACTGAATTTTTAAATTTGATGAAAGAATATACTTTTGAAGATCTAAGGTTTCATAAAATATGGTTAGACTTTTTTGATACAAATACCAGGGTAGAATCTTTATATAAAAGGCATGATTTTAAAAGAGAAGGAGTACTTAGAGATAAGTATTACTATGATGATGAGTATATAACTATGGTTGTTATGTCAATATTAGAAGATGAATATTTTGCTGATAAAGGTAATTAATTCTCATAATATATTGCATTTATATTAAATATATATTATAATAAGTAAAAATAAAATCTTGTAAAATAGCTGATTGGGAATAGTAAATTATATTTCTTTTTTAGAAAGTTAATGGTTGCTGGAAATTAACAGGAAGTATAATTGAATCCACCCATGATAGGCAGGGGGAACTAATAGTAACTCTGCCCGGCGCAGACCGTTATTCTTGTAAGTGGACCATAAATTAATGGTTAATAAGGGTGGCACCACGGGTATTATGCTCTCGTCCCTAGTATAGGGAATGAGGGTTTTTTTATTTTTATATAAACTTTTAATTCAAAAAATAAGTAGGGAGGAATTATCATGTTAGATCGAAAATTTATTAGAGAAAATATTGATAAGGTTGAAAAGGCTTTAAAAGACAGAGGTGTGGAAAGTCCTTTAGATAGGTTTCAAGAATTAGAAGAAGAGCGCAGAGATTTATTATATGAAAATGAACAATTAAGACACAAAAGGAATGTTAACTCTGATAAGATTGGGAAATTAAAACGAGAAGGTAAAGATGCTAGCCATATAATTAATGAAATGAAAGAAGTGTCCGATAAGATTAAAGAATATGATGAAAAGCTAGCTGAAATTGAAGATGAGTTAGATAGTATCTTACTTAGAATACCAAATATTCCTCATGAATCTGTACCAGTAGGTACTGATGAGGAAGATAATCGTGAAATTAAGAAGTGGGGAGAACCTCGCGAATTTGATTTTGATCACAAAGCACACTGGGATATTGGGGAAGATTTAGATATACTTGATTTTGAAAGAGGTGGTAAAGTAACAGGAGCTCGCTTTACATTTTTAAAAAATGCGGGGGCAAGATTGGAAAGGAGTCTAATTAACTTCTTTATTGATGTTCATACTAGAGACCATGATTATAAAGAAGTGTTTCCACCCTTTATAGCTAATCAAGAAAGTATGACAGGTACTGGCCAGCTACCTAAGTTTGAAAAGGATATGTTTAAATTAAAAGGATTACCTTATTATTTAATTCCTACTGCTGAAGTACCGGTAACTAATATGTATAGAGAAGAGATCTTAGATAAAGAGGAGCTACCAATTTACCATACAGCTTACAGTGCTTGTTTTAGAGCTGAAGCTGGAGCACATGGTAGAGATACTAGAGGTATAATTAGACAGCATCAATTTAATAAGGTCGAGATGGTTAAATTTGTTGAACCTGAAACATCCTACGATGAATTAGAAAAGATAACACAAGATGCGGAAGATGTATTGCAAATGCTTGAACTACCATACAGAATAGTAACTCTTTGTAGTGGTGATCTCGGTTTCTCTGCTGCTAAAACTTATGATTTAGAAGTCTGGATGCCAGCTTATGATACTTATCGTGAAATATCTAGCTGTAGTAACTTTTTAGACTTTCAGGCTAGAAGAGCCGGTATTAGATATAGACCTGAACCAGATGCAAGTACAAAGTATGTCCATACTTTAAATGGTTCTGGTTTGGCAATTGGAAGAACTGTAGCAGCTATTTTAGAGAACTATCAAAATGAAGATGGTACTGTTACTGTACCTGAAGTTTTAAGGCCATATATGGGAATGGATGTTATAAAGTAAAAAAATATAAATGAATTCCCTATATATCTTGACAAGTAGGGT
>CAYSHP010000155.1:0-2703 GCA_964430875.1 uncultured Halanaerobiales bacterium | reverse complement strand
GATTGTTTGAACGGGAGGTTTAATATGTGTGGTAGATATTTTTTAAATATAGCTTTAGATGAATTAGAAAATAGATATGGAATTACAAATATCCCAGATGAAATCAGGGAACATCAGGGTGAAATATTTCCTTCTAATGATGCCCCAGTAGTTTTCAATAATGATCAACAAAAAAGTTTAGGGCTTATGAACTGGGGGTTTAGGCCTTCCTATTCAAATAATTTGGTAATTAATGCTAGAAGTGAAACTGTTCATAAAAAGAATCTTTTTAAAGAATCCTTTCATCGGCGTAGATGTATTATACCAGTGAGTGGATTTTATGAATGGAAAAAGGTTGCTGATAAAAAAACAAAGCATTATATTAATATTTTAGAAGATGAGATTATCTCATTGGCTGGTATCTATGATTACTTTAATATCAATGGAAAACAGCAGTTAGCATTTTGTATTTTGACTAAAGATGCCCCACAGGAACTAATAAATATACATGATCGTATACCAGTTATCATTAAAAAAGAGTATGAAAATGAATGGTTAGAGGAAAAGTTTACTCCCAGGCTATTTGATTATCTAGACCCTGATGGTTTTGATTTTAAGGCTGAGAGCTTATAGAAATTTCAAATGAGTTTGAAAATTTAAATAATTAGCAGGAATTTTTGTATGCAATATTGAATATATATTTACAAGAGTTCAATTTAATATTATTAAAGAGAAGAAAATTAAAGGAGGAGAGATTAAATTGAAAAAACTCTTATTAACCGTTTTAACTTTAACATTAATATTTTCCTTAAGCGCTGTTGGCTTGGCTCAGACTTATACTGTAGGTACTAGTGCAGGATTTCCACCTTTTGAATATGTAGAAGATGGAGAAATTGTTGGTTTTGACATTGACTTAATGAAGGCAATTGCTGAAGAAATGGACTTTGAAGTAGAGTTTAGAGATATAGCCTTTGATTCATTACCTTCAGCTGTAAAAACTGGTAATATTGATGTAATTGCCGCTGGTATGACAATTACAGAAGAAAGAGAAAAAGCCTTAGATTTTACTGAATCTTATTATTCTGCAAATCAGAGTATAATTGTTCAAGAAGATTCAGAAATGAATATAAGTGTTCTATATGGTGATCATGATATAAGTGTTCAAACAGGTACAACTGGTGATCTCTGGGTAACCGAAAATCTAAAAGATCAAGGTATTTTAACCGGAGATGTTCAAAGATATGATACCTTTGTTTTATGTGTAAGTGACCTCGTTAACGGTAATGTTGATGCAGTTGTATTGGATGAACCCGTTGCGGAAAGGTATGCTGAAATGAGACCTGTTAAGATAGTAGGAGTTATTGTAACAGGCGAAAATTATGGTCTAGCAGTTAATGAAGGCAATACTGAGTTACTTGAAACTTTAAATGAAGGTTTAAGAAGAGTAAGAGAATCTGGTAAGATGGATGAATTAGTAGCTAAATATTTCCAATAATATTTGACTAAAATATTATAGAGAGGATGTATGACTTATCGGAAACTTAGAGCTTATTATGAGTTCCCTTCCAAATCTTTTGGAAGGGGCTCTTGTTACAATACAGTTGACATTTCTTAGTTTATTAATAGGACTTGTATTAGCTATTCCTATAGCATTTGGTCAAATTTATGGTTCTAAATACCTCCGTAGAATAATAGGAGTATATGAAAGAGTTGTAAGAAGTATCCCACTTCTTGTAATCTTATTTTTAATATTTTATGGATTTCCCAGAATAGGCATTAAATTTCCTGCTTTTACAGCCGCTGTTTTAGGAATAGGTATTAGGAGTTCAGCCTATCAGTCTCAGATTTTTAGAGGGGCTATTCAATCCATAAGTGGCTCTCAGATGAAGGCTGCTCTATCACTTGGGATGACAAGGATTCAGAGCTTTAAAAGTATTATCTTACCTCAATCAATCAGGATCGCTCTTCCTCCGATGGCAAATGAATCTGCAATTGTGCTAAAAGATACATCTTTAGCATATGCCCTAGGAGTTATTGAATTACTTAGACAGGGTGGATATATAATAGCTACTGAATATGCGCCACTCCCGATATATTTAACTGTTGCGGCAATTTATTTAGTGATGACCTTAACAATTAATACCACCTTGGGTCATTTTGAAAACAGACTAAAGATTCCAGGTATAGGAATAGAGGAGAGGGTAAGATGAGTGAAGAAAAAAGAACTATACTTAAAATCGAAGACCTTCATAAAAGTTTCGGCGACAATGAAGTACTAAAAGGAGTTTCACTGGAATTAAAACAGGGTGAAAACAAGGTTATCATCGGTCCCAGTGGAACTGGTAAAAGTACTCTTTTAAATAATGTTAATAGGCTTGTTCCACCTGATCAAGGCAAAATTTATCTTGATGGTGAGTTGATCACACCTGATAATATAAATGAAATGAGACAGGAAATAGGTTTTGTATTTCAGGATTTTGGTCTATTTAATCATTTAACTGCTCTTGGTAATGTAAGAGTGGGATTAATTAAGGTTAAGAAAATGAATAAAGAAGATGCTACTGAACTTGCCATGGAAGAATTACGTAGAGTTGGTTTAGAAGAAAATGCTGATCAATATCCGGCTGAGCTTTCTGGGGGTCAAAAGCAAAGGGTTGGTATCGCACGTGCACTTGCTATGCAGCCTAAGTTAATTTTATTTGATGAACCTACATCTGCTTTAGA
>CAYSHP010000154.1:0-2758 GCA_964430875.1 uncultured Halanaerobiales bacterium | reverse complement strand
CTAAATAAACTAGCAGTTAATAATGCTAACATTATAATCAAGGTGATTTTTTTCTTATTATTATTCAACTAAGGCACCCCCTATTTTCATATAGACAGTTAAGTATTTATATCTTATTCTAATCTGTTCATCAGTAACATTGGAAATATAATAGTCACCGATACTTTCATTCCCAGTAATAAATCTGGGTCCTTCTGAGGTGGAAATTATCGCAATCTGTTGATTACCATTTGTAATAATCCCATCCAATCTAAACGGAATGGTTAATTCTTCTTTTGTAACCTCAGGTTCAGCTTGCTGCTGGTTTTGAATATTACCAAATGGATTTCTTATTTCATTGCGATAAGCAAATTTTTCTGGTAATTCTATTTCTTCGTCTGCAGCAATCTCTTCTTCAATACTTTGCGGTTCCTCACCTTCGTCTTCAGGTTCTTCAGCAGTTTCTTGATCTTCATCAACTTGTTCCTCTTCTTGAGTAGTTTGTTCCTGTGTTACCTGTGTGGTATCTTCTGTTAACTGCTGTGGTTCGTCCTCTGTATAGTATAAGAAGTAATAGCCAGCAGCAGCACCCAATAATACAACAATTACTACGGCTATAATAATATTTCTTCTACTCATTATTTTCACCGCCAATCAAACCTTCTTTATGAAATGTTAATGATAGGTTTACTTGTAAATTTTCTTCTGTAGGTCTGACAGTTAATGTTTTATAATCCATCCAGTATTCAAACCTCTTTAATTCAGTTAAAAATCTATTTAAATCAAAATAATCAGCTTCTATAAACATTGCAATATTTATTGTGTCTTCAGAAGCATTTGGCTTAAATGATCTTAAAGTGATATTGTTTTGATCAGCTATATTTTTAAGTTCTACTAATAACTTATCATTAGAAATATTAAAGAAATTTACAAAATCCGTTCGTTGAGTCAGTTCATTATATCTTTCCTTCATCTCAGGTAATTTTTTAACCATTTCTTGAGCAACTTGTACTTCTTGAACTTTGCTTTGTTTCTCCTGCTCTAACTCTCCAATCTCCGTTACTAATGGATCATATACATAGACATAATAAAGAGTCAAAATTATTATAATAATAGCAACACTTAATATTATAAGTTCTCTTTTATTCAGATTGGCTAGCATTATTCTCACCCTCTCTTATAACAGCTGCATCTATATTAAACTGTATATCTTCTTGATTTACATAATTTTGGAGGGTAACATTTTCAAAATAAGGTGACTCATTCATATTATCAATATAGTTAATTAGTAGTTCAGTGTTATTAGCATTACCAGAAACTCTTAATTGATCACCTGAAATTGTAAATGAATTCAATTCAACATTTTGCGGAATTACAAAGCCAGTTTCTTGTGTAATGTAAGCCCAAATATATTTACCTTCAATTCTTTCAACTTTTTGTTCTAATTGACTCACTTGGGTTCTTAAATTAAGAAATTCTTCCTTTTTAGGATTAAGTACTCTTAACTGTTGGTCCAATGATTCTATTTCTTTGTTTAGTATTTGTTTCTTTTGAGTTAAAAAATAATAATTATAGGCAATTCCTGCTATTAAAATTATAACTAATACTGTTACGCCAATCCTTATCCAGTTTAGTGTAAAAACACCAGTTTCTCGCTTCGCTAGATTAACTCTCATTGGCCAACACCTCACTTGCTGCTAATCCTAATGCAACGGCATAATTAGGAGCATCTTTTTCATTAATTTCAAATTCTGTTAAAAAACTATTGAATGGATTAATTCTTTCAATTTCATTATTAGTTTCAGATTCTAATAATTTTTTTAATCCTTTTAATTTAGATGATCCTCCTGTAATATATATTTTACTAACACCCTGTTCTACTTTCTTTCTAGCAAAAAAATCAAGTGAACGATTTAACTCATCTGCAATATTATAGGCAAGGGGAAGCATTGTACCACTACTACCAGTAGAACTACCTAAATCTTCAATATCAATTGGTTCTACATTCTCTTCTTCCTCTTCTTCTCCTACTTCACTTTTTAAACCAACTTCTTTTTTTCTTTCTTCAGCATTTTCATAATTAAAGCCCATTGTTTCGATAATTGATTCAGAAAACTCATAACCTCCGGTGCTAAATGACCTAGAAAGATAAACATTATTCTTATCTCCAATTATTATTCTAGAACCTGCCGCTCCGATTTCTAGAATAGCAACAGGAGCATTTAATTCATCTTGATATTGAATTACTGAAAGTAAGGCCATCGGTTGAATATTAATTACTTTTGGTTTGAGATTTAAAATATCAAAGGGCTCTTCAAAACTTCTTACCACTTCTTCTTTTACAGCAATTAGTAAAATTTCCATTTCCTCTTCTGTAGTCTCTAATACCTTATAATCTAAACGGGCATACTCTGCTGAAAAAGGAATATAGTCTTCAATTTCCCATCTGATAACATTAGATAATTCTTTTTCACTCATCTTTGGCAGTGTTACATTTCTTACTATTAAACTGTCATTGGACACTGTTGTTAAAATGGTACCAGGTTTTATACCCGTTTCTGAAAAAATCTCCTGCAACCTATTAGCAATAACAGAAGTATCTTGAATTATACCATTTTGAACAGTATCATAAGGTACACTGCGTTGGGCTATACTCAAAACCCGCAATTTACCATTACCTGCTTCTCTTATATCGGCTACTTTAATATTATGACTTCCTATATCTATTGCTGTATACCTCTTTTTGCCAAATAACATTATCTCACCTCGCTTTTTATTC
>CAYSHP010000153.1:0-2790 GCA_964430875.1 uncultured Halanaerobiales bacterium | reverse complement strand
GTTAATTTTTAAAGGAAATAATAAAAATATTTTTATTGAAAGTAAATTGCATTTTTTAAAAGTGTTTAGTATAATTTCATATAACTTTTGCTAAGAGGTGATAAGTTTGACATCTAGGAAATTTATATTCCCTATTATAATAATTATCTTTACCTTAGGAGTAATTACTTATATACAAGTTAATAATGAGAAAATTATTGAAGTGAAAGCAAATCCTGAACAAGGATTTAATTATAACTAATTTTTATATATTCCTCGAGATATAAAGAAAAGCGAACTTAATTATTTGATGATTGAACCTAATAATACTGGAACAGTATCTGATGATAGTCAAGTACATAAAACAAAAGCAAAAGAATTAATCCAATATGGAACAGGCCATTATTTAGCAGAAAATTTAAAATTACCTTTATTAGTTCCTACTTTTGACCGGCCAAAAAGCAATTTTAAGATGTATACTCATGCCTTAGATAGTGATACGTTAAAAAATGAAAAAGGTAAATTAAAAAGAATTGATTTACAATTGCTAGCAATGATTGAAGATGCTAAAGATAAATTAAAAAATAGAAATATTGAAATTAGAGAAAAGGTATTTTTATATGGCTTTTCAGCTTCCGGCAATTTTGTAAATAGATTTTCAATAATACATCCAAAAGTTGTGAAAGCAGTTACTGCAGGAGGAGTAAATGGAATGCCAATTTTACCAATTAAAGAAATAAATGGATTAGAACTTCCCTATCATATTGGTGTAAATAATTTAGATGAAATAATTGATCAAAAATTCAATGTAGGGGAATATAAAAAGGTAGCACAGTTAATCTTTATGGGGGAAAATGACAATAATGACACTTTGCCATTTGATGATGCCTTTAGTGAAAAAGAGAGAAGTATTGTAAAAGAAGTGTTAGGTGACGAAATGAAAGAAAGATGGCAAATCTCTAAAAAATATATAAAAAACAAAATATTAATGCTACATTTATTACTTATAAAAATGTTGGACATACTATCAATGAAGCCATAAGAAGTGATATTTTAAAATTTTTTAAAGATCACTTTTAATTTTAAAAAAGGTAGATTTGCAACTAAATCGCCCCTTAGACCTAATCCAATTGCGTTGTCTACAGTTAAAGTGAAAAAGATAGATAATAATAATATATATATAAATCATATTGATGCAAAAACAAACACACCTATTATAGATATAAAGCCATATCAACCTTCCTCAGATAGAATCAGAGATGTCAAAGAACAAAATTGGTGTAATAACTGGCCAAAATGGTATTAAAATTTAGCTGAGTTTCCTTGGGAAAAAGAATTTGAAAATGCAAGATAAAAAAGTAAGGGAGATCAGACTTCTGATCTCCCTAATCATTTTAAAAATTTTTTACAGTAATTTAGAAGCCTGTTCTGCTAACCTGGATCTTTCTGATTTTTTTAGTTCAACATGTCCATAGTTATCTTGGTTCATAAATTTATCTATTACATAGGAAAGTGCATTAGAGCTTTTTGATAAATATGGTTCATCAATTTGTTCAATATCACCTGTTAACACAATTTTAGTATTTTCCCCTGCTCTACTTATTACAGTTTTAATTTGTTTAGGTGAAAGGTTTTGAGCTTCATCAATAATCATAAATTGTTGTGGGATAGAACGCCCTCTTATATATTGTAAAGGTTCTATTTGCAGTTTATTATAAGATTTAAGACCTTCAATAACTTCCTCGCCGTTACCATCTGTTATAAAATCAAAATTATCGTAGATTGGTTTCATCCAGGGTCTTAGTTTTTCTTCTAAGCTTCCCGGTAAAAAACCAATTTCATTGCCAACTGAGACTGTAGGCCTACTAATGATTAATTTATTGTATTTATTCATGTTTGAAACCTGTTCTAACCCTGTTACCAAAGAGAGAATAGTTTTTCCTGTGCCTGAGATACCCGAGATAGTAATAAGAGAGATGTTTTCATCCATTAAGAGATCAAAGGCAAATATTTGTTCTCTATTTTTGGGGGAAACACCATGTATATAATGATTTTTTCTAATTAAGTTAAGTTTAGAATCATAATAACGGGTAAGGGCAGTTTGTTGATTATCAAAAGAAATTAATTCTAAAAATTGATTTGGTATTAAAGAGTTATTTACCTCTGGTAGTTGAACTTCTTTACTATCATATAGTTCATCAATTAATTCATTTGAAACTGACATCTTTTTATATCCCTTATAATTTTCAGTAATTAAGGTTTGATCTGTTGTATAGTCTTCAACAGGTACACCGAGTTGCATAGCTAAAAGCTGGAGGGTATAATCTTTTGTAACTAAAATAGCTTCATTGCTGCGAGCAATATGTATTAATCTTAAATCAGTTGAATTTTTAATATGATTGTTAATTTGATTATTTGTTTGAAGATATTTATGGTAAAGTTCTTCTTTATAACCGTTTTCGTTGATTTCATGGTAGGGATAAAAGAAGTCTTTATCAAAATAGAGGGTGATCTTACCACTAGAAGATAATTTTTTACTTAAGTTTTCTTGGATTTTAAAATCAAAGATATTTTCCTTAATATTATTCATAAATATTTTTCTTAGGTTTCTGATTATATCACGGGCATTTTTACCAACCTGATCATCAGAAATCTTTTTCTTATTCAATTCTAATAATACTTCTCTTGGGATAATGATTTCATTTTCTTCAAAATTATAGATTGCTTCACTGTCATGTAAAAGAACACTGGTATCAAGCAGATATTTTTTTTGATTTTTATCCAATTTATTTCCCCCTTTGTTCTTCTTTA
>CAYSHP010000152.1:0-2798 GCA_964430875.1 uncultured Halanaerobiales bacterium | reverse complement strand
AAAATGAAATTATATTATCTGATGCAATTTTTAAATTGCTTAATGATTATGAAACCTATGATAAATACATGGAACAGTCTGCCCATCGAGCTGTAGATTTTTCGCCTGAAAATATAGCAAAAAAATGGAATGAAATTATAAAATAGAAAGAGGAGCAATTTCTTTGTTAGAGTACAAAAATATGACTTATCAAGAAATAAAAAAACTAAATAGGGATAAAACTATCTTTTTGATGGCATTGAGTCCCCTAGAAACACACGGTCCCCACCTGCCGGTCGGGACCGATTTAATAGTTGCAGAAGAATTATTATTAAAATATGATAATAAAATAAGTCAAAAATATCCGGACTTTAAAATAATTAAAATGCCTTCTTTACCTTTTGGCAGTTCATTACTGCCCATAGAAGGTTCTATTGAAATTAGAGCCCGTCATTTAGAAAAAATATTATTTGACATTGCAAAAAACTTAAGTGAAATGGGTTTTAAATATTTGTTTTTAGCAGATAATCACGGTGGTCCCGCTCATCAGATGACAATTGAAGCGGCTAAACATAAAGCGGATAAAAAATTAAATTTTTATCTAATAGATCCGTTTAACTATATTTTTAAAATGATGGTAGAAAATAATGATAATTTATTAAAAGAACTTACAGCAAGTAGTGGTGAAATAGGTGATGATTCTGATCTACATGCCGGTAATAATGAAACTTCTCTGATGCTGCACTTAAGTCCAATGGAAGTAAAAGAATATGAAAAGCTAAAAGATTCCTTAATCCCAGAATATAAGGGATTTGCTAAAATAATATATAGCTTATCAAAAATATTTAAAAGCAAAAGCTTAGCCCACTTAGCAGTTAATTTAGCCTGGATAAGTGATGACCAGATCACCCCCTATTTAGGAAAACCAGCCCAAGCTGATAAAACCAAGGGAAAAGAGATGATAGAAGCAAGAGTCAAAATAGCTTTAGAAATATTTGATAAGGTTATTAAGGGAGATCAGATAAAAGAAAAACCGCTGCTTTGGAACTTGAGATTTTTAAGATACTTTTTTTAAAACAAAAAGTTGAGGTGTTTAAATATGGAGATTAGAGAGATGACTATTAAGGATTATCCTGAAGTATATAGACTTTGGGAACAAACAGATATTATATTAAAAAAATCGGATGAAAAACAAGAGATAGACCGGATGCTAAAAAGAAACCCCTACACATGTCTGGTTGGTCTAAAAGACAATGAAATTATCAGTGCTGTAATGGGAGGTTTTGATGGTAGAAGGGGTTATGTCCATCACCTAGCAGTTAAACCAAAACTACAGGGGCAAGGTTTAGGACGAGAGATGATGAGTGAATTAATAAAGAGGTTTAGAGATCTAAAAGTGATTAAGGTGCATTTGTTTGTAGAAGAAAATAATAAAGGGGTTAAAGATTTTTATCGAAATATAGGTTTTGAAGAAAGAACTGACCTGACAGATTTTAGCAAGACATTATTTAGTTGATAAAACGGACTATGAAATATTTAGGAGGATATTAATTGGATATTGAGTTTCATTACTATATAACATATTTAACCGCCTTAAAGGCAGGATTTAAAAAACAAGAGGCTAAAATTATTGCTACCTCTGCTCAACTTGTAGATGATAATGTGGAAGTTAATCTCATTGAAAATCATAAAGGCAAGATATATAAAACCTATATCAGTCAAACTGCTAATATATTAAAACCAAAGGAAGAATTATTTAGGATCTATCCCATCTTTCATTTTATACCGGGAGATCCTTTTGCATTTTCTGCTAAGAGAAAAGATGGCATTATGCATCTTTTAAATACTACTCCTAATAATAAAAATGCAAGATTTTTAATGGGAAAGGCATTAGATTCAAATAATTTCTACCGTATTGGAATTGCAGCCCATACTTATACAGATACCTGGGCTCATCAAAACTTTACAGGCTATTATTCTTCTTTTAATAGATTAAGTGGAGTGTTAGAAAAAGTAACACCTAACATTGGACATGCAGATGCCAAACGTGAACCAGACCTCATTTCTAATGTGTGGATAGATGAAAGGTTAATATCTGATAATCAGGTAGTTGATAATAATGTTAGATTTATAGAAGCAGTTTCTAAGTTATTAAAATATTTTACTGATTATACTGAAAAGAAACTTGTTGGCTATGTTAAAGAAAAATTTTTAGATCAATTAAATAATATATTCTCTATTAAGGGAAACAAAAAATATCATAGATTTAAAAGGATAAAAAAATATCATGAAATAAGTTATGAAATTTCTGGTTTTAATATACCAGAGTATGAAAAATATGAATGGTTTGAACTTTCTGTAGACGTCTTTAATGATGAAAATATTTTTTTGCCTAATTTAAACTATAATTTAACAAATTACAGATGGAAAAATAAGGGTTACAAAAAATCACCATATTACCTATTCTGTGAAGCAATAAAAGAACATCAAAGGATCGGAGAAAAAATATTTGTTCAACCTAAATATGAAAAAATGGAACTCAACAAGTGGTAAAATAAAATATAAAAATTTTCAGAAAACACTTGAAATCCTTGCACCATTTTTTTATAATATACATGTAAAGGTTTTCCTAAAAGCTAAAAATTCATCATGAGTTTTTACAAAATTCTTCTTCAAAACTACTATTCTTTAGATATTAGAAGCGAAATAACTATATCTACCCACAAATTATACTTCATGCAGTTTATTCTTTAAATGTAAACGATTACCTTTTTAAGTGAAAGGGGTATTATTATGGTCCGGGGTTTAACTATGAAGGA
>CAYSHP010000151.1:0-2822 GCA_964430875.1 uncultured Halanaerobiales bacterium | reverse complement strand
CTTATTTTGACAGGGTTTTGGACTATATTGATTAGAAAACTTTTGACAATACGTAGTTTTATAAAGGGGGGGTTATATGACTGAAACACTTAATATATATACATTAGGTAATTTCCAGGTAGTTAATGGAGAAGAACATGTGACTAAAGAACAGAGGACTTCTAGTAAACGTTGGAAGTTATTTCAATACTTATTAACATTTAATGAAAGAGAAATTTCACGTGAAGAACTAATACAAGTATTGAAGTTGCATAAAAACGAAGACCCTGAAGGTGCATTATCAGCCCTTGTTTATAGGTTACGTACTCTATTATCAAAAACCTGTAATATATCTAAAGATTATCTTATAAAAACAACTGGTTCAGCTTATAAATTCAATAATAAAGCAGATTACTGGCATGATGCTGAAATATTTGAAAACACATGTAAAAAAATAGAAAAGTTGAACAATAGAAATTCAGAAAAGACCATTGATCTATTTGAGAAAGCACTAGATCATTATAATGGAGATTACTTAAATGAAGCCCGTTCTGAGGAATGGTTATGGTCAGCCCGTAATCATTACAGGGATCTTTTAAAAAAATCTTTATTCAAAATAGATGATTTATTAAGAGAAAAGGGTGAATTTGAAAAAGTATTTAGTTTTTATGATGAAGTACAAAATCTAGTTCAGTTTGATGAAGATATAATAGCAGGTTTGCTTGAAAACTTGCTAGAAGCAGAGAAGTACAGCCAGGCGCAATATAAGTATAAAGAAATTAAAGAGATGTATGAAGAAAATGATTTAATACTCCCTCCTGTTATAGAATCCACCTATATGTCTGGTATGAAAAAAAAGAATAATGGTAATCCCGAATTATTTCTAGATAAACTAAGTGAAAAATGTGATACAGATGGAGCATTTGTTTGCTCTCCAGATAAATTCATGGAAATATATGAATTAGAGAAACGTAGGATGGAAAGAGATGTGCCAAATCGTTGTGTTATTCACTTAAGATTAACAAAGCAAAACATAGAGAAAAAAAAGAATGAACAGGTTGTTGATCGTATTGAGAAAATTGGTGAACAGCTCCTAGAGTCATTAGTGGATCAATTAAGGCGTGGAGATATAGTATGTAGATGGAACAAAAAACATTTTGTTGTTCTTGTAGCAGATACAGATTGTGAAGAAGCTAAAAAAATTGTAAATAGATTAAAAAATTCATTTAAGGCAAGATATGGTTTGCCGGCTAATATTAGTATAAAAAACAAGATATATGAACTTTGCTAAAAATATAAAACAATATGTTACTAAGATAACTCCCTTTAATTAGGGGGTTTTTTTATTGCATCATTTTAAAATCATTGATGTAATTTTAATATCATTCACTATACAGTTAATTTGAGTTATAATTTTATACAGAATGAAGAAGTGGATAGATTAAATCACTTCTCAATTGGGAGGAAGTGATTCCATGTCAAGTGCTTATTTATGTGATCGAGATACTTTCAGTTATATATATAATTTAGAGCAAAGACGATCTGAACGAGAATGGAACGACTCATATTTTTCTCGTATTAAAATAGATGATATTCAAGGAATCAATCTAGAGAAAGCTAGTGAAATGCTAGAAAATGTATTAAAAGAAAACCTTAGGCAGGGAGATTTAGTTTGCCGTTGGGAGGATGACCATTATATGGTCATTCTTAATGATATAAATAAAAAAAATACTAATAAAGTAATGGAAAGAATTTATAATAATTTTTTCAAAAAACAAACTGATGACAAATTCAAATTATTATTTGATTATAAACCATTTTGAATAAGTTACAAGTTATCTTAATTTCTTAGCTGTTATACTTTTATTAACTGTATAATGAAATTTGCTTTGATAATTAATTATTTTTAGAATAAAAGAAATAACTTCTATTATCTAATATTCTATAAAATTCAAAGAGTTAAATATATTATCGGTTTTTTAATATTGAGTAATATTTAAGTTGCTGTTTTTTGGAGATGTCTATTTTTATTAATAAAAGCAGATAAAAGGTTTTAGTAATTTGGAATAAGTTAAGTAATATAGAATTAGATAAAATAAAAAGTGAAGATGAGTTAAAGATTTATTTCATAATTAATCTCCGAAGGGAGAGAATTGTCCATGAAGAATAAAACAAGATGGAGATATAATAAATTAGGTTTGTCTATATTAGTTCTTTTTCTAATAACTATTATAAGTTTACCTGTTATGGCTGAAAATGGCAATGGGAATTCGGAGGCCAATCCACCACCAGATTACAAAGTTTCTCCTCCTGTAGTGGTAATAAAAGTTACTCCAGCTGCAAATTCCAATGATATTTCTCAATCTGTAAAATTATTTGAGAGTATGGAGGATATAGATACTCAAAATTATTTACAAGGGAATATGAGCGTTGAATGGCTTACTAATAATAGTGAAGGTTCTCATTCTGAGGAGAATGATGATTCAGGGGAGGATCTTAAATTTGAAATAGAAGATGATTTGACATTAAATAAGCAAAATTCAGAAAGCAGTTTTGGTTTTACAAGTAGTAATGATTCTGAAAATGTTATTAGTTCGAATTATATTTTAGTAAAAAGAAATAGTGATTCTAGTTATAAAAGTTTAGACAAAAGAGTTGAAGTATTAAATAGGAATTCTAATAAGTCAGAACTTAAGTTTAGATTAGATTCAAATATTTTTAATGATTATAATTGGAAGGAAATAGAAGCCGGTGTTTATACAGGACAAATAACTCCTAATATTGGACTGCCTGGTAATTCTAATAAGCGTTTAAAAATTATTGTTATTGTAGAATCTGTGGTA
>CAYSHP010000150.1:0-2890 GCA_964430875.1 uncultured Halanaerobiales bacterium | reverse complement strand
AGATGATAAGGAGATTGTCAATATTCAAGAAAACAGTAAACCTTTTATTGACAACTTTGATACAGTTGTTATTGGTGGTTCGATTTATGGTGGTAATATTCAAAAGGAAATTCAAAAATTTATTAATGATAATTTAAATACACTTTTAGATAAAAGGATTGGTTTATATTTATGTTGTGGAATAGAAAAAGATTTTGAAAAACAACTTGAGAATTCTATTTCTGAAAAGTTACTTGCCCATACAGCAGTAGTTGGTTACTTTGGCTATGAATATAATATTGATAAGATGAATTTTTTAGAAAAGACAATGGTTAAATTCGTCGCAAAAGATAAAGCGGGTAAATCTAATCTTATAGATGAGAATATAGAGGAATTTGCTAGAAAAATACAGGGTGAATAGTATGGTTGATAATAATATTCAAGAAAAAAGAATGGAAAATTACTTTATTGATTCGGGTTATAATATTTTATTAGAAAAGGGTATTGATAAGCTTACTGTCAGAAATATTGCCAAAAAAGCAGGTTATTCTTATGCCACAATATATAATTACTTTAATAACTCGGATGAATTGATGTGGGCAATTGGACTTAAAGTTTTAGAAAATTTAGCTCAATTATTACATCAACATTATGAAGAAATAAAAAACAGTGTAGATAATCGTAAACTTATAAAATCAGTTTATAGAGAGTATATTGATTATTTTTTAGAAAATGAGAGTTTATACCACTTTATTTTTTTAAAAAATATAAATGTTGAAGCAATTAGAAAAGATGAACAAAACCATCCGCCTATACTTTATAATTTACAACAGGAAATCATGGAAAACTTTGTTAAAAAGGGAATTATTAAAAGGGAAGAAGCAATAATTGCAGGAGATTTACTTACTAATTCTATAAACGGCTTACTTTCCTTATATTTTTCTGGCAAGGAAAATATAAGTAAAAAAAATCTCTATCAAAAAGCTAATCAATATATAGATTATATCATTTCAGGCTGAAAGGAAGAGAATAATGTTAAAAAAGATCATAATTGCTTTATTAGTTATTATAGTAGGCATGAGTATTTACTTTGCAGTAGTATTTTCAGGTATGGATGAAAAAATAAGTGCAGTTCAAATCTCTGAGGTTGATTTAAATGTAATTTCAGATGGTGTATATAAAGGGAAAGAAAGAGTAGGCTTAGTCGGGGCTGTTGTTGAAGTGGCAGTAAAAGACCATAAAATAGCTAATATTACTCTCATAGATCATAGAAATTGGCGCGGTAAACCTGCGGAAGTAATTATAGATAGGGTTATAGAAAAACAAAGTTTATTAGTCGAAACAGTTTCTGGGGCGACCGCCAGTAGTAAAGTTATTTTGAAGTCTATTGAGAATAGTTTTAAATAATAAATATTACTAAATTATGATAAGCCATTTAATAATAGATTAGATGGCATTTTTTTATTTTACATTTTGTGTTATTATTAATTTAACATAAGATTTAGATGAGGGATTAAAATGAAGAATACACCTTATCACATCAAAATAAAAATGATAATTTTAATATTATTTTTTGTAGGTATTTTCACACTCACCTTTTTGTTGAGTGGAGATTTTTACGCCATCATTAAAGAACCCTCTTTACTAAAAGAATGGATGGCAAATTTTGGTTCTTTTCAAATAATAATGTTTATTTTAATTCAGGCCTTCCAGGTAGTTATCTTTATCATTCCTGGGGAGTTAGTCGAGATAGCAGCAGGATTTTTGTTTGGAACTACTTTAGGATCAATCTATTCAATTATGGGTATTGCCTTTGGTTCAGCAATCAGTTTTATGATAGCTAGAATTTTAGGTTATGAATTTGTAAAATGGGTAGTTCCAGAACAGATGTTTAATAGATGGAATGTATTTATAAATGAAGATAAAAGAGGAGGTATAGTTCTCTTTTTACTCTATTTTATCCCCGGCACCCCTAAAGATGCTTTGGCCTACTTTGCTGGTATTACACCTGTTAGCTATGTTAAATTCATTTTTATTAGTATGTTCGCCCGTTTACCTGCCATTTTTTTTTCAGCTTATATCGGTGCTAATATTGAACAAAAAGAATATAATCATGCCCTGATAGTCTCTGTTATAGCAGGGATCGCATTCTTAATAGGATATTTTTACAAAGATAGAATTATTAAGTGGCTTTACCAATTATAACTATTATTTATAGAGATATCCGAATATCTGTTCACAATTTATCCACAGACTGTGTATAACTAAACAAAGGTTCGTAAAAAATTATCTTATTCTTCATATTTTCTTCATAATCTTCTCTTATAATAAAGTTACAGTAAATAATAAACAATATAAGGAGAGATAAAAATGAAGAAAATTATAATTTCTACTTTGGTATTAACTTTAGTAGTTTTAACAATTGGTGTGGTTTCAGTAAGTGCACAGGGTGGTCCTGGTGGAGCAGGTCAGGGTTTTAGAGTTAATGATAGTCAGCATCCATATTATCAGCAAAATGATGTGAATTATCTTGATTTAAATGATGAACAAGCAGAAAAAACAGCCAATTTTAGAGATGAATTTTTTGATAAAAGAGAAGACTTAGTTGAGGAATTACAGGATAAAAGAGCTGAATTAAGAGAAGCAATTTTAAAAGATGAATCTGATGAAGTCATATCTGGCCTTGAGAATGAATTATCTGATTTGCAAAATAAAGTTACAGAAGCAAGAACAGATTATTTAAAAAATATGAGAAGTATCTTAAATGAAGAACAAGTAAATATTATATTAGAAAGTAAATATAGTTTTGGGATGAGAAGTGGATTTGGTTATGGTGTTAACTCACCTACTGTTAATAAAATGCCGATGTTCGGTAATAGATTTAATCAATTTCAGGGAAGATCTTTTAGAA
>CAYSHP010000149.1:0-2950 GCA_964430875.1 uncultured Halanaerobiales bacterium | reverse complement strand
CCGGCAACTAATTTGTGTCATAATATACCCAATTTTTATTTGGTATTTATGATGTCGATAATAAATCATATAATATAATTTTTTATAACTCATTTACTTTCAAATATAAAACATTTTCCTTTACATTTAAAGAATAATATATAATCATTAAAATGTCGAAATAACTAGTTATTTCTGTAACACAAGTTCTAAACCCTATAAACCATTAAAAAAGTGTAACCTATGTTCTGACCTTAACAATTACTTAATTAAACACTAACCTTCTCCTATTCAATTGAAGAGGATATTTTAATTGATAATAAATAAAAATATTTTCAAAGTAATTGAGATAGATAGTGACAGCCAAGCTTTTAATGAATATACTAAATTAAAAAACATGGGTAAAGGTAAAGGCGAATCTGCAGCTATTGCAATTGCAAAAACTATGGACAATTATACCGCTTGTAATATCTTGAAAGATATTAGACCATTTATTGATAATAATGAAATTAATAATTTATTAACTTTTGATATTTTATTTGAATATTATCATAAAACTCGTAAACCTATAAATAGAATAGAATCAATAATAACTAAAATGAGAAAGAAAAAGAGAAAGTTACCAAATGCAAAATTTGAAAAATATATTGAAGATAAATTTGAGAATATCTAGTAAAAATTATCTATGTATATCGGATTTAATTTACCGGTTAAATTTCTAATGTGTTAAAATCATTTACAAATATAATTATAAGCGGACATTTTTACAATAAGATAATTTTAGATGACCAAAGAAATAATAATCGAATACAAACATTATAAGATTTTTCTCCTAACAAAATTTACTTATTTCCAAAAAATAATATGAATTTGATATTTAAAAAACCAAATTTATAGATTTATGATAAAAAAATAATTTGCATTTCTTTAAGATTTAATAATGAAAATTATATTGTAGAAAGGAGTGGTCTTTAATGTATAAAGAAATGCCTAATGAATGCTGTTGGTGTGGTAATGATACGACTGATAAAAATGTGTTTACACTTCCAGTTAAATTTAGAAAAGACGCTGATTATCCAGAGGTAAAACCTAATGGATATATTATTGACTTAGAAGTTGGGGGTAAAAAAGTGTGGGCTATTGTAACCGGATTAAATTCAGAAGCAAAACAAGCTGGAACTGATATGCTTTTTATGTTTTGTTCAAAAGATTGCGCATATGAGTTAAAAGAAATTTTAGAAGAAGATATAAGATTTTATAATGAATTGTTTTCCTAGGATAAATGTAACAGCAGAATGTTGCATATGTAAAATCTTTAGATTATATCCTTTATATATAGTTTAATTTTTATCATAATTTTTCATAATACAAAGGAATCATGCAAGTTTTATTTAATAAAATATAGAGAAAAAAGCAAATAGAGATGGTAATATTAAATGATAGAAAAGTTAATGAAATTATATAAAAAGCCCTATTTAATTATTACAGATATCTTTTTAATAAATCTTGCTTTATTTTTTAGTTATTTACTAAGATTTGATAGAAACTTTTTGAATTATCTTGACTATAGATTTTTTAATGCGGTGACTATTTTTGGTATAATCGCACTTTACATAACTAATATCTATAATAAAATTTGGCTTTATGCAAGTATAGCAGAATTAAAAGCTATAATTAAAGCTTCAGTTATTATTAATGTTTTATTTATTGCTTATCTATATTTCTTTTTGATAAACTTTTCCAGAAGTGTTGTCATGATAAATTTTGTATTAGATATATTTATTTTAGGCGGGATAAGGTTCTTATTACGACTTATAAAAAATTATTATGAACAAAATACAACTAATAAACCACAAAAAAATGTTTTAGTTGTCGGAGCAGGAGATGCTGGTGAGTTATTAATAAGAGAATACCAAAAGCATCCTGAATTAGGTAAGAATATAATTGGTGTTATTGATGATGAAAAAAGTAAACATGGTCTAGAAATTCATGGGATAAAAGTGCTTGGTGATAGAAATATTATACCTGGAGTAATTGAAGAATACCATGTGAAAGAAGTCGTAATATCAATACCCTCTGCTAAAGGTGAAGAAATTAAAGAGATCTATAATTTAAGTAAAAAAGAAGGAGTCAAAGTAAAAACAGTTCCAAGTATACATGAAATTGTAGATGGTAAATTTAATATAAATCAAATAAGAGAAGTCAAAGTGGAAGACTTATTAAAAAGAGATCAAATTGAACTAATTGAAGATGATATTTCCAGTTATTTAACTGACAAAACTATATTTATTACCGGTGGAGCTGGCTCAATTGGTTCTGAATTAAGTAGGCAGAGTGCCAAGTTTTCACCAAAACATCTTATAATCTTTGATATAAATGAAAACGATTCATATTTTCTAAAACGCGAATTAAATGAGAAATTTCCCGAAATCAAAGTAAGTATAGAAATTGGTAGTGTAAGAGATAAAGAAAAGTTAATTAACAGTATATCTCAATTTAAACCAGATGTGATGTTCCATGCTGCTGCTCATAAACATGTTCCTCTCATGGAAAACAATCCAGAAGAGGCTGTAAAAAACAATATATTTGGAACGAAAAACGTGGTAAAAGCTGCTAATGAATATAATGTGGACAGATTTATACTAATTTCAACAGATAAAGCCGTTAATCCCACAAATGTGATGGGGGCTACTAAAAAAGTAGCAGAAATGATAGTACAAACTTATAGTGAAGAAAATAATACCAAATTTATGGCAGTAAGATTTGGAAATGTGCTAGGAAGCAAAGGTAGTGTAATTCCAATTTTTAAAAAACAAATTAAAAATGGTGGTCCAATCACTGTAACTCACCCGGAAGTAAAGAGATATTTTATGACCATTCCCGAAGCTGCTCAATTGGTTATTCAATCAGGTGCAATTGGGAAAGGTGGAGAAGTATTTATTTTAGATATGGGCAAACCTGTAAAAATTAT
>CAYSHP010000148.1:0-3049 GCA_964430875.1 uncultured Halanaerobiales bacterium | reverse complement strand
TTATTCCTGTTTTAAACTATTTATTTTGTCTTTAGCCGAGAATCCTCTTAATATAGTCGTTTATTGAGTTGCTTAACTTTATATTATCATTAAAATGGATAGTTTTAAATCCCAATTTTTTCGCTGCATCGATATTTTTCTCACTGTCATCAATTAATAATGTCAAATCTGGATTTAAATTATATCGATTAATCAGTTTTTCATATATTTCTTTTTCAGGTTTAATAGTTTTTTCACGATAAGATATTATCATACCATCGAAATGGTTAAAAAAATCATATTTTTCATATACTACTTCAAAAGCTTCTTTATGAAAGTTAGAAAGCACATATAGGTTAATTGGTTTTTTGGCTATATTATTTAAAACTTCAACATTTTCATCAATAGGTATTAAATAGTCCTTCCAGTTATCCATAATTTCTTTGATTAATTTTTCATTTTCAGGCATCTTTTTGATAAATCTTTGAGTAGCTTCTTGGGCAGTAATCTCTCCTCTATCTAAAAGAATCCATTCTTTACTTTTAAAAATATTCTCTGAAATTAGCTGGTGTAGTTTTTTATCTTGTATATGATCAGCTATTATTTCATCAGAATTAAAATCTAATAAAACATTACCTAAATCAAAGACTATATTTTTAACCATTTTGCTGACCCCTTTTTAGATAATATTTGACAGTCTGTTTTATACCTTCTTCTATTTCATATTTAGGTTCCCAATCTAAGTAATCTAAAGCTTTAGAATTATCAAGGATACTGTGTCTAATATCCCCTTCACGTCTTTCTTTATATATTGGCTCTAATTTTTTATTAAGTTCTTCATTAATCAGTTTTACTAATTTATTTACAGTTGTCTCTGAACGAGTTGAAACGTTCAATGTCTTATGATTAGAAGTGTTTAAAGCTTTCAGATTAGCTTCGATTATATCATAAACATGAATGAAATCTCTGGTTTGATCACCATCACCATAGATTACAGGTCTTTTGTCTTCTAACATCTTGTCGATGAAGATAGCAACTACTCCCCCTTCACCAGCGGCAGACTGCCTGGGCCCATATGCATTGGAATATCTTAATACTGTATAATCTAAGTCATATTCATTATTAAAGTATTTTAGATAATGTTCAGGAGTATGTTTACTTACTCCATAAGGTGACATTGCTTTTATAGGATGTTTCTCATTTATAGGCAAATAGTTCGGCTCTCCATATACGGCCGCTGAAGAGGCATAGACTACTTTTTTGACATCATTTTTTACACAGGCTTGAAATAAATTTATACTCCCCTGTATATTTACATGACTGTCATAAATAGGGTCATAAACTGATCTGTTTACATCTATTTGTGCCCCCAAATGAACAACTTTTTCAATTTTATGGTTTTCAAAGATATCAAATAATTTCCTATCTGTTAAATCTATGTTATAAAATTCAGCTTTTTTATTAACATTTTCTTTAAAACCTGTCGATAAATTATCTACAATTATTACTTTCTCTCCTCTATCTATTAAAGCATCAACCATATTTGATCCTATAAATCCGGCTCCGCCTGTAACAAGTATACTCATTTTTACTTAACTCCCCCTAAAATGTATAAATTGTTATATCTAGGTTAAAAGTTCTCGTTCTTCTTATCTTTAACCCTTTCTATGATTAAACCAATTATAATTATTATTATACCAATTATCAATCCAAATATCCCTATTTTAACTATTAAACTTAAATCTGTATCAATTAAGAGATTCATTATGAGATGATAAATACCATTTCCTAATAACAAGGCAGCAGCTAAGATTAAAATAACAAGCCCAATATTTTTAATATTCATCTATTAATCCTCCTCTACCTTTTGAATAAAGTTTATTATATAATTTACAGCTTGATCCCACTGTTCTTTTTTTGTAATAGAACTATTTCCATCACCATTCTGTGGACCGTAATTACCAAATCCAGCATGGTTTCCACCCTTAATAATATTAAATTCTGCACCAGAAGGCAAATTATCTCTTGTATTTTCTAACTTATTTCTATCGATAACCTGATCATTAGTTGCATTTATAGAAAGGACGTTTAAATTAGTATTAGTGAAGTCCACATTATTAGGTGGATAAGATGCTAAAAATATTATTCCCTTAAATTTTTGTATATTACCTTCATCTAAATAACTAGCCGCCATTGCTCCTCCTAAAGAATGTCCAACTATATACCAATTATTAATAGCTTGACCATATTTCTTTAATATAACATCTGCTCTATCTTTAGCAAAAATAGCGAGATTAAAAGGCATTTTAATTAAAAATGTACTATATCCACTTTCACTTAACATATCAGTTAGGGGTGCATAAGCTGTTGCCTCTACTTTTCCACCCGGATAAAGTATGATCCCTATATTATTATTGCTTTCAGTTTTATAATAATAATATTTATCATATTCAATTATATTTTCTTGGTCTATATAAACATTGTTTCCTTTTAATGGTTCATAACTTTGATTTAAATAGTAATATCCACCACCTATTAACAAAGCAACTACTATTATTATAATTAGAAATATATGTCTTTTTTTAATAAACATAAAATCATCCCTTAATCTTCTATTTCTAATTATATGATTCTTTATTTTAAATAAGATACCTTTAAATTAACTATTTAATTTTCAATTAAAAACCGCCAGTTATCAATTAAAGATAACCAGCGGTTTATTTTTATCTATATTATTTAAAGGGGTTTATGGGACTAAAACAGAATCAATCAAATGAATTACACCATTTTTAGTTTCAATATCGGTTACAATAACTTTGGCATTGTCTATATAAACACTACCATTACTGATACTAACTTCAACATCTTTTCCTAAAAGGGTATTAACTGATGCTCCGTCTAATCCAAGTACATCGGCTGCCATGACCTTGCCTTCAATTACATGGTATTTTAGATAACTTGCCAATACACTCTTATTTTGCAATAGATGGTCTATATATAAATCTGGTAGTTTAGCGAAAGCTGAATCGATTGGAGCAAATACTGTAAAGGGCCCTTCACTTTTTAGGGC
>CAYSHP010000147.1:0-3123 GCA_964430875.1 uncultured Halanaerobiales bacterium | reverse complement strand
TTTGTAAATTTTTAGTAATGGAAGAAAGGAGTTTTAACAGTTGATAAATTATATAGTGAGACGGCTATTAATATTGCCGCTTATATTATTTGGAGTAACCCTGTTGGTCTTTGGTATGTTAATGATGCTGGGGCCTTATCAGAGAGTTGCTACTTATGTTCAGGATCCAACTCAGCTTAAAGGTGGAGACCTGGATGTATTAATCCAAAAATATGGTTTAGATGACCCCTTCTATATGCAGTATGGAAGGTGGGTAAACGGATTATTACATGGAGATTTAGGGTGGTCAGAGGCAGCTGGTGCCCCAGTTGTAGAAGCAATTTTTGATCGATTCCCGGCCACGCTAGAGCTGGCAATTCTGGCGGTGATACCCGTTATAATGGGTGGAATTTGGCTCGGTGTGTTCTCGGCAGTTCATCACAACGATTTTTGGGATCATACTACCAGGGTGTTTTCAACAGTAGGTTGGTCGTTCCCTACTTTTGTATTTGGATTAATAATTTTAATGATATTTTATGGAGTTCTCGGGTGGACGCCCCCCGGAAGATTATCTAACTGGGCCCTGGAGTTAAAGAATACTGCACAGTTTACAGTATTTACTGATATGAACATATTAGACGGAATATTAAATGGTAATATCAGTTTTGCTTTAGATTCTTTAAGACACTTAATAGCACCTGTATTTACTTTAGCTGTTGTATGGTGGGCATTCATTCTAAGGATTACAAGGTCTAGTATGTTAGAAACATTGCGTAAAGATTATATCAGAACTGCTAGAGCTAAAGGTGTGAAAGAAAATATAGTTATTAATAAACATGCTAGAAGAAATGCTTTAATCCCAGTAGTAACTGTTGCTGGTCCTATGGTTTTAGGACTATTAGGTGGTATAGTAACAGTAGAAACTGTCTTTGGTTATAGAGGATTAGGCTTATTAGCATATGAAACAGCGACCAGATTAGATTATGCAGGTATTCTAGGAATAGCAATGTACTTTGGAGGTATTTTGGTATTAATTAACCTTGTAGTGGATGTATCATATGCTTTCATTGATCCTAGAATTAGATTGGAGTGATGTAAACATATGGAATGGAAAGATATAATTAAGAGATTATTTACAAATAAATTATCAGTATTTGGTATAGTCATAGTTTTCTTTTTCGCGATCGTTGCTATCTTTGCTCCTTGGATCGCACCACCGGCGGATCCTGATGAGCCATATGATATACCGAGAAGCGGCTGGAAAATAGCTCCCACTCCACCTGATGCCGATAATATATTTGGAACAACTGAAGGTTCTTATGATATATTTTATGGTATGGTATGGGGCTCAAGAACTGCTTTTAGAATTGGATTTATAGTTGTAGGTATAAGTACTTTAATAGGTATATTTGTAGGTACAATATCGGCTTATTATGGTGGATGGTTTGATGAAATCATGATGCGGATAACGGATGTTTTTATGTCGATTCCGTTTTTGGTAGCAGCCTTGGTGTTAACGGCGATATTAGGTAAAGGGCTTGATAAAGTGATGATTGCCCTGATTGTCTTCGGCTGGATGGGAACGGCTCGTTTGATGCGTTCCCAGGTATTAGAGATTAAAGCTGAAGAGTTTATTGATGCAGCCTATGCACTCGGAGCTGGAGATACTAGAATTATTTTCAAACATGTTTTATTAAACAGTATTTTCCCCGTTTTAATTCAGGCTTGTATGAGAATGGGTTCAATGGTTATTACAGCCGCAACCTTAAGTTTCTTAGGTGTTGGTGCTCCTCCAGGATATGCTGATTGGGGTCAAATGATTTCCTTTGCACGTAACTGGATTATTGGAGCACAAGGGAATCCTTTAACTTATTGGTATACATTGATGATTCCTGGTGTAGCAATATTATTATTTAGTTTATCTTGGAACTTAATTGGTGACGCATTTAGAGATATTCTCGATCCTAAGCTTCAACAAAAATAATTTAAATTAGATAAAGTAGGTGATAGATTTGAGTAAAGAAAAGCTTATTGATGTGAATAATTTGAGAACTTACTTCCATACTGAAGAAGGGACTGTAAAAGCAGTTGACGGGGTAAGTTTCGAGATTTATCCAGGTGAAACTCTTGGTATAGTTGGTGAATCTGGTTGTGGTAAAAGTGTAACTTCACTTTCTATCATGAGATTAATTGAGTCACCTCCTGGAAAGATAGAAGAAGGCGAGATATTATTTGATGGCAAAGACCTTACAGAATTGAATCAGAATCAAATGAGAAAGATTAGAGGTAATGATATATCTATGATCTTTCAGGAACCAATGACCTCCTTAAACCCGGTTTATACCGTGGGAGATCAAATAATGGAAGCAATATTAATTCATAAAGATGTTAACAAAAAAGAGGCTCGTGAAGAAGCTATAAATATGCTGAGAAAGGTAGGAATTCCTTTACCTGAGCAGCGTGTAGATGAATATCCCCACCAGTTAAGTGGAGGTATGAGACAGAGGGTAATGATTGCGATGGCTTTATCCTGTGATCCACAGCTTCTGATTGCTGATGAGCCAACAACAGCACTTGATGTTACAATTCAGGCTCAGATATTAGAGCTTATGAATGGTCTGAAAGATCAATTTGATATGGCGATTATGATGATCACACACGACCTTGGTGTTATTGCAGAGGTTTCTGATCGAGTGGCAGTTATGTATGCAGGGAAGATTGTAGAATATGCAGATGTTGAAACACTTTATGCAGATCCTAAACATCCTTATGCTTGGGGACTAATGCACTCAATTCCACATATTGAAAAAGACTTAGAAAGATTAGAAGCAATCCCTGGCAATGTACCAAATCCACTTAACTTCCCGGATGGATGCAAATATAATACAAGGTGTCCATTTGCTACTGATAAATGTAGAGTTGAAGAGCCAGAACTTGAAGAAGTTGAAGAGGGCCATTATTCAGCCTGCTGGCATGTTGATAAACTAGAAGCTAAAAAAGAAGAAGAGAAAAGTGCTTAATGGAGGTGAAAAGAATTGGCAGAAGAGCAAGAAAAATTACTTGAGATAAAAAACTTGAAAAAATACTTCCCAGTAAAGGAAGGAGTATTTCGTAGAACAGTCGCCCATGTAAAAGCGGTAGATG
>CAYSHP010000146.1:0-3194 GCA_964430875.1 uncultured Halanaerobiales bacterium | reverse complement strand
GGAGGCGATGAAGTTGGTAGATAAAGATATTTCTGAACAGAGAGCCCAATATTTTAAGTCAATGAATTATATGGATTATTTAGTTCCGATAATGTCAGTACTTGCTGGACTTATAGTAGGAGCAATCTTTATGCTCATTATTGGCGCAGATCCAATTGAAGCCTATAAAGTACTCTGGAACTCTTCTTTTGGAAGTATGCGTGGATTTGGTGAAATGGTAGTTAATGCTATTCCATTAATATTTACAGGTTTAGCAGTAGCATTTGGTTTTAGAATTGGACTTTTTAATATAGGTGGTGACGGTCAGTTTTTAGTATCTTATATCGCAGCTGCTTATATTGGGTATATAATCCAACTTCCTATGTATATACATTTACCTTTTGCATTGTTAGCCGGTATATTGGCAGCTGGAATTTGGGGTGGATTTGCTGGTTACTTAAAAGCCACCTTAGGAGTTCATGAGGTTATTACAACGATCATGATGAACTATATTGCCCTTTATTTGGTTGGTTATTTAGCAAATGGTCCTTTAAAAGCAGATGGACCTCTGCCAGCCACACCAAAAATTTATGAAACTGCGAGGTTACCCAGATTTGTACCAACTATGAGAATTCATTATGGAATTTTCCTTGCCCTGGGTGCAGCAGTCTTAATTTACTGGTTATTATTTAAAACAACTTTTGGTTATGAAATTCGTGCTACTGGACAAAATGCTGATGCAGCTGAGTTCGGTGGAATTAATGTAGCGCGTAATATGATGTTAGCAATGTTTATTAGTGGAGCCTTAGCTGGATTAGCAGGTACCTCACAGGCCTTAGGTATGGAGTACAGAGCCTATCAACCCTTTGGATTTATTGGATATGGCTTTACGGGTATTGCTGTAGCCCTGGTAGGTAAAAGTCACCCCTTAGGCGTGGTCTTAGCTGCCCTGTTATTTGGTGTCTTGAACAGAGGAGCTATGATGATGCAGAGTATGGTTGGGGTCCCCAAAGAAGTTGTAGAAATTATCCAGGCTATTATTATTATATTTGTTGCATCAGAATACATCTTTAAATATCTTTATAGAAAATGGCAAGAAAGAAAGGGGGGCCTTGTAAATGCTGACTAATTTAGGAGCCCTTTTAAGTACTACTTTAAGAATGGCTACTCCCTTAATCTTAGCATCTTTGGGAGGTATGTTCTCAGAAAGATCCGGTGTAATTAATATAGCTTTAGAAGGTATCATGTTAATTGGTGCATTTACAGCAATGGTAGGTTCCTATTATTTCAGTCCCTGGACAGGTGTTCTACTAGCGATCATAGTAGGTATGCTGGTTGCATTAGTCCATGCAATTGCTTCCATTTCATTTAGGGCTGACCAGATAGTAAGTGCGACTGCTATTAATATATTTGCAACTGGTATTACAGGTTTCTTATTAAGATTAGTCTTTGGAGAAGCAGGACAGTCTCCTAGTGTACAAGATGTAGGTACTTGGACTATTCCAATTATTAATAAGATACCATTTCTTAAAACTGTACTTGGTAATCAAATACCATTTGTTTATATTGCTTTAATCTTAGTGGCTGTTTCTTACTGGGTATTATTTAAAACACCTTTTGGTTTAAGAATTAGATCAGTTGGTGAACACCCAGCTGCAGCAGATAGTGTTGGTATAAATGTAATTAAAATGAGATACATTGCTGTTATTATGAGTGGTTTCTTTGCCGGTCTAGCAGGAGCAAGCTTATCAATAGGTCTCTTAGATCTCTTTGTTAAGAATATGTCTTCTGGCCGTGGATTTATTGCTCTAGCAGCTATGATATTTGGTAAATGGACACCACATGGTGCAATGCTAGCTGCATTACTCTTTGGTTTTGCAGATGCATTACAAATGTTAGGACAAACTCTAGGTTTAACATTTATTCCTAGACAGTTCTTACTGATGGCTCCTTATATTGTGACCATCTTAGCATTAGCAGGTGTAGTAGGACGTTCAACTCCTCCTGCAGCCGATGGAGAGCCATATATTAAGGAAGAAGTATAAATGTTATATAAGGGGCTTTTATAGCCCCTTCTTTTACTTTCTAAGAGGAAAGGAGGCATATCCGTAGATGAGTGTAGGCAAAAGATTAAAAAACGCAAGAGAAGCCAAAGGGTTAAGTATTGATGATATTAAAAACAAATCAAAAATTAAAAAGAGTTATTTAGAAGCCTTAGAGAATGACAATTATAAAAAGTTACCAGGTGAGGTATATACTAAGGTATATATACGCGGGTATGCTAAAATTGTTGATTTAAATCCACAAGAATTGTTATCAGAATATGAAAATGAAAAAAATAAAGATAGAAAAATAGAAGAGGAAAATGGTAATCAAAGAAGTGTTAAAAATGACCATGTGTTAAATAAAGATAGTATACTAAAAGTTATATTGGGTATTATTTTGGTTTTGATTTTGGTTTTATTAAGTTATAATATATTTTTTAGAACAGATCAAAATCAAAATAATACTGCAAGTAACAGTCCTCAGACCGAAATTACTCAACAGGAAAAATCTAGTAATGACACTTTAAATAATAATGAAAATAATACAAGTTCTGAGCAAACTTCTATAAATCAAGAAGAAACAAACAGTAATAACAATGATAAAGTTGAAAATAATGAAGGTTCTTCAAATAATTCTGAAACAGAAACTGAAAATACTACTGAACAAAATCAAGCTAATACAGATATAAATAATAGTGATCAAAATAATAATACAAATCAAAGTGAAAATGGAAATAATGAACAAGAACAGCAACCATTAGTGAAAGAAGAAACAAAAGAATTAACTATTATTGCTAAAGAAAAAAGTTGGCTGCAGGTTACTGTTGATGGAGAATTAAAGTTTCAAGGATTTATCAATACAGATGAAACAATGACTCATAATGGTTCAGATAGTATTAGAATTAAAATAGGGAATGGAATTGCAGTTCAGGTTGAATATGAAGGAGAAATACTTGGTCCTTTTGGAAAAAGAGGAGAAGTAATAATTAAAGAATTTGATATAGAAAATTAAATAGCTTTTAAATAATTAAGCCTCTTACTTTTTAATTAAAGTAAAGAGGCTTTTTTTAGTATCTAAAATAAAAAAAGACCATCTTATCAAGATGGTTTCAAAATTAAAAATGGTGGAGGGGAGAGGATTTGAACCTCTGTAGGCATCGCCGGCAGATT
>CAYSHP010000145.1:0-3293 GCA_964430875.1 uncultured Halanaerobiales bacterium | reverse complement strand
GTTTGCAAAAAATTCAATTATGTAGTTTTAAAGTTTAACCTATATAATAAGCCGGCTGTAAATAGCAGTATTGCACTTGTTAAATAGAGGAAAGATAAGGTTAACCCTACATCTAAAAAGATTAATGTCAATGGCCCAAAAGCAGCTCCTAGATCAACGGCAGTAGTAAAACCGGCCATCCGATTGGAAACTGAAGATTTTTGAAATTTATTGACTTCTATATAAAGGATTATGATTAAGAAGGCAGTGTTTATAAATAGAATTAAGGGTATAATAATAGCTATAAAACCATTTTGAATAAAGACTAATAAAGACATTAAAATAGCATGTAAATAAAATGCATAGTCCAATAGTTTATGAGTAGAGTGTTTATCAGCAGTATTACCTAAAAAAGGACTTAATATTAGTTCAAATAAAGACTGAGTAGAGAGTATTATGCCGTTTAAAGTTGCAATACCGATAACTATACCAAAGACCAGCAAATTTTCTCCAAAAATATTTTTTAGATATAGCCCATAACTAGAATTAATTAGACCAAGGCCAGTGAAGTTAAGAGCAAAACCCATAAACATTAAGATAAACATCTTGAAGTCAGTAATTAATTCTAATAAATGGGTCTTGGACGCTGGAACAAATTCTTTTTCTTTGCACTTATTAAGATCTTCTTTTTGGTTTTTACTAAAAATGAAAAAGAGAGAAAGCCCAGTGAGGGCTGCCAAAATATAGGCACTCCCACTCATACTAAACATATCAGTTAGATAGCCACCTAAAATCATCCCTACCATATAGCCGGAACGTGACATAGAACGAAATATCCCGGACAATTTACCCTGCATATTTTCAGGTAGTCCAGAATCAAAGATGATCAGAAGGGCTTTTAATCTAAGCAAAGAATAGACTATACCCCAGAGCAGTCTTAAAATCAAAAACTGCCAAAAAAGTTCAAAATAACCGTAGGAGAAGGTTATAAGGATTGAAAAGATGACTGCCATTTTAAATGGTACATTTCTACCGAATTTCTTATATAAATCAGCTGCCCAAAAGTTAGAAAAGAGTCTTATAAATCTATTAGCTGCTAATATAATACCTAGTTGTGCTCCGCTAAAGGCAAAAAGTTCAATCCGAGTGGGTAAAACGGTATAAAGCATGGCATCCCCTAACAGGCATAAACCAATTGCAGCAAAAATTTTTAATGAGTTTTTATTTTTAGAGATTGTAGTTGAAAGGGTTGTCAACTGTTTTCCCCCTCATTTGGTAATTTATATATTAATTATATAATAAATTGGCTGGAGTATTAGCCTCCAAATAATTATAGATTATATTAGAGGTATTAACTCCAGCCGATTTGTCTTATTAAATATATTAAAAATTAAACTCTATTTTTAAGTTAAAATTAAAATTATTATCATTATTGTCGTCATTATCATCAACTTCGTCATCGTCTTCTTCATCATCTTTGTAATCATCATCTGCTTGATAATTTTCTTTTAATTCTCTATAAAGTCTTTTCGAGTCAATAGGGCGACCTTGCCCTTCTTTTTTAATTTCACGGCCGGTATAGAAGTTTTTATAGTAATATTCATATTTATTGGTTACCATATGAACAGACAGTTTTTCTTCTATTTGTTTGCTTTTATAAAAATACTCATACTTATTTTGTTTAACTTCTATTTTTTCTTCAATATCTCTGGCTTTATTTCTATAGTAGTATTCATATTTGCCAGGATTTAATTCTACTTTTTCTTCAATATTCTTTGTTTTGAATTTATTCTTATATTTTTTTCTATCTAAGGGTACCTGCATTCTTTCCCTGTTTGGTCTTCTTAATCTAATAACTTTATCATCAAACATGACCGGTGGTAGACCGAAATATATGCTAAGTTCACGCCAATTATAGCTTTGCTGCATTAAATAATTAAATTGATCTCTAGTAAGGGTCCGATCTGCATTTGAATAAAAATATAATATTGTACTTAAATTATCATTTGAAATATCAAATTTAGCAAAATAGTCTAATTCGTCTTTATCTACATTAAATAATTTTATAAAAAAGTCAAAGTCCAATTCAGAAGAAGCAGTTAAACTAAAAGATAAAAGGAATACAAATATAAATGTTATGGTAAATATTTTATATTTAGCCATTAATTTCACCTTCTTATTTATTTTTCTTGCTATATATATTATTATATACTTAAGACAACGTTATATCAATCAATTTAACTATATCTAATAAGGGGTGATAAATGATGAAGGAAGAAGTTATAAGTTTAAAAAATGGTATTGAGATGAATGTTAAATATAATAAAAAAGATAAACCCACAATTTTATTTTTACACTTTGGATCTGGTAATTTACATATGTGGAGTGGAGTAATCCCCCATTTTAAAGATAGGTATCAGATAATCTCATCTGATTTTCGCGGTCATGGTAAAAGTTCTAAACCCAAACAAGGTTATCATATAGAAGATATGGCAGAAGATATTGAACTTTTATTACAAGAACTTAATATAGATAACTATTATATAGTAGGTAGTTCTTTAGGGGCAGAGGTGGCAGCTGTGTTAGCTGCTAATAATCCTCAAAGTGTAATAGCAACTGTTAACGAGGGGGCTCTATATAATGAATTTGGTGAATATGGACTACAAAATGGTGATGAAGAAGATATAGAACAGAAAATAACTGAAAAACTGCAAGATGTAGAAAAAAGAAAAGAGGAAACTTACAAAACTAAAAGAGAATATATAGAAACACAGGCTCGTTTTTTCCAGAGAGCTGGTTTATGGAATGAATATTTTGAAGAGTATATAAAAAATAATATCTGTCAAAATGAAGAAGGTAGATATACTTCCTGTTATCCAATTCATGTTTCAAAACAGTACATGAAAAATTACTATCATTTTAAATTTGATAAATATTATAAGAAAATTAACTGTCCCATCCTCTTTCTACCAAGTAAAAGTGAATGGGATAAAGAGAAAATTAAAAAGGCCACAGAAGAGTTTGGGAAAATGGCCGGCAGCTATGAAATTAAAATACTGCCAGGTTTTGTGCATGCTTATGGGTGGATGAAAATGCCTACGCAAATATCTAAAGTGGTATTAGATTTTATACAAAAACATTAAAATCAAAAATAAAATAAAAATACAATCATTGTCAGCACAGGGTTCTTAACACCTGTGCTTATTTTTTTTGCAAAAAAATATAAAAAGCACTTGACAAATAAGAGGAAATAATATTATAATAATAGTGCATTAGATAAGTAGTGCACTAAAACAATATGAAAGGAGGACGAA
>CAYSHP010000144.1:0-3301 GCA_964430875.1 uncultured Halanaerobiales bacterium | reverse complement strand
ATCTTTTTTAAATCTATAATAAAACATATATATCACCACTTCTATTGTATCAGATATTATACTATTTGTTAATGAGGTGATTTAAGATGGGGTTTTTAAACTTATTATATCAAAAATTTAAATATGATAAGCATCTAAATTTAAGTGAAGAACAAATAAAGCAATTTCAAAAGGAGAAGTTAAAAAAATTAGTAAAATATAGCTTTAAAAATAGTGAATTTTATAAGGATCTATTTATGCAATCTGAGATTAGATATGAAGATTTAGAACATATTGATTTAAAAGACTTACCTACTGTAAATAAAAGTATGTTAATGAATAATTTTAATAAAGTGGTAACTAAGAATAGTATTACTAAAGATAAAGTAATCAACTTTGTAGATCATAATCCAAAACCAACTGCTTTATTGGATAATAAATTTCATATAATCCATAGTTCAGGTACTTCTGGAGAAATTGGTTATTATATATATGATAATAAAAATTGGGAACTGCTTAAAGCAGTGGGAGCCTCTCGCTTATTTAAAAGTTTTGGGCTGCAAAGGAAAAAATATGCCTTTATAGGGGCATCTGATGGTCACTATGCAGGGATAAGTTTCTTTTTAAGTCCTGTAAATAAATTTGAACAGTACTTTTATCAAGATTTTTTAGTTATGGATATTAACTATCCTTTAAATACCTATATTGATAAATTAAATAAATTACAGCCAGATATAATAAGTGGTTATCCCTCTGCTATTAACATGTTATTAGATTATCAAAAAAATAACAAACTTAATATAAAACCTAACCATATAATTTGTGGTGGAGAACCTTTAACACAAGAAGCTTATGATAAAATCAAAAAATACTGGCATAAAGAGCCTGTTAATTATTACGGGACTTCTGAATCAATCATGATGGGAGCCGGTTTTGGAAAAGAGGGAATATATATATTTGATGATCTTATTATTTTAGAGTTTGCAGGTAATAAGACATATCTTACTAATCTTTATAATTATACTGAACCTTTAATTAGATATGAAATGGATGATTTGATAGTAAAAGGAGAAAAAGAAAATAAAAAATGGCCTTTTACTTATATAAAAAATATTTCGGGTAGAGAAGAGGATTTATTATGGCTTGAAAATGAAAATAATAATATGGATTTTATCCACCCCATTGTATTTGTAGAACTTCATATCAAGGGATTAAAAAAAATTCAAATTTTTAAAGTAAATGACTTAAATATTATATTTAAGGCTGTACCAAAGGAAAATGTAAAAAAGGAAACTATAAAAAATAATATAGTAATAAAAATGGATGAAATTCTAAAGAAGAAAAATATGAAAAATATCAAGTTGGATATCGAATTAGTAGATAATATACCAAATAGTCCCCAAACTGGTAAACATGAATTGATTAAAACTAAATCAAACAATAAATGATATATATTATTTAGTTTAAATTCCTTGACACTTATCTTAGATTATGCTAGTATTATATAAAATAATTGAATAAATTTACACAAAATCAGTGAGCAGGGGGAGTAGCTATTAACTGCTTGATTACAGAGAGTCGGTAGTGCTGAGAATCCGATATCAACAGCAATAGTGAATGGACCTGGGAGATGCAGGGTGAAATTCTTTTAAACTGAAGAAGAGTATTCCTAAGCCGGTTTCTTACCGTTAAAAAAGAAGGAACTCAACTTTTGGTTTCCTAATGAGTGGGCCAAATTTATTTGGTCAACATGGGTGGCAACACGGAATATAAGTCTTTCGTCCCTTTCGGGGTGAAGGACTTTTTTAATTTTATAATAAAAAAGTAGGCAAGTAGTGAGGATGATTGTTATGATTATTTTAAAATTTATACTTAAAAATTATATCAATATGGATACCTGGTGGCACATCTCTCTTTTTAAAGCGGAGTAGTTGGAGTAGAAGATGAATAATAATAAAAAATTAAAAGGGAGATGAATTTAATGAATACTAAAGATTTAGTGCAGGCTTCTTTGTTGGTGGCGATCGGCTTTATTTTACACGCGGTTTTTCCGCCCTTACTGTTAGGGATGAAACCCGACTTTTCTCTGGCGATGATGTTCATAGTCCTAATTATGAAAAGGGATTTTAAATTAGGTTTCTTGGTCGCTTTAGCAACCGGTATATTTACTGCTTTAACAACCGGTTTTCCCGGTGGACAGGTAGCTAATATGGTGGATAAGATGGTAACTTTTCTCATAGTATTTGCTATGATGGGACCCATTTTGAATAGATTTAATAACAAAATTGGTGTAAGTGTAATTACTTTAGTAGGAACTCTTATTAGCGGCGGAGTATTTTTAGGTACTGCTGCCTTACTTTTTGGACTGCCTGGACCATTTACAGTTCTGTTTTACACAATAGTAATTCCAGCCAGCTTAATTAATGCTTTTACAGCTGTAATAATTTTTTCCTCCATAAAAGTCGGAGCTAGAGTCACGTCCAATTACATTACTGACTAACCTCCGAGAAGGATGGGCTTAAAAAGCCCATCCTTTTTTAAAGGAAAAATTTTTTCTTTATAGAATATTATAAGTTAGAGCCTTAATTTTATTATTTAATTTAAATGGAGGTATTGAGAGTATGGATGACATTTTATATTTAGAGAGTAAAGAGCAGCTTGAGTTGATTGGTGATCCTTTTGTACTGGATATACTGGATGCCCTTGGTTATGAGGTATGTACGAGAGAAGAAATTATTAAAACAATGAATGAAAACCCAAATATGATTAATGATTATCTTGATAATATGATTGAAAATAATTTTTTAACAGTAATTGAAGAAAATGTTGATAAAAACAAAGAAAAATTAAGAGTGACAGCTAAGTCAATCGAAGGTAAAGGTGCTTTATTTGAGCACTTAGATAAAAAAGATTTACACTGGCTGCGCGGTTATATCAATCATTTAGAAAATAGAATCGTAGATTTGTATAGCTATCTAGCAGAATTTGAGGACCCCGAAGCCAAATTAAAAGAATTAAACTATACTAATGATCTTTATGCATCTAGTAACAAAGTATATTTGACAGCTGAAGAGGCTAATGAATTAACTAATATGATTACTGAATTCATCAAACAAAATCAAAAAGAGATTAAAGAAAAAAGTGAAGATAAAGAACATAATTTATATGAATTTTATGCCTATATGTTTCCTGAATTGAAAGAATTTAAGAAAAAAGTTGAAAAAGATAATTAATTTCTTTGAAAAGGCAGGTAAAACTGTCTTTTCTGAATTTTAGGGGTTGTGATTTTTATGAGATATTATAAATATTCAAAACACTTAAA
>CAYSHP010000143.1:1930-3539 GCA_964430875.1 uncultured Halanaerobiales bacterium | reverse complement strand
GGTATTCAAAATTTCAAGTTTGATACTGACGGAAAAGATATAAAAATTGTAGGAGACAACGGTACAGGCAAAACAACACTTGTAGATGCTTTTATATGGCTACTGTTTAACAAAAACAGCCACTATGACACAAAATTCAATATCAAAATAATAAACCCAAAAACTGGGAAAGCATTTCACAAACTTGAGCATACAGTATGGGGAAAATTGGAAATTGATGGAAAAGAAATAGAATTGAGTAAATATTATTATGAAAAATATTCAAATTCAGGAATTGAAGAAGAGTTTAAGGGACACACCACAGATTATTATCTTAACGATACACTTGTTAGTAAAAAAGATTATGAGAAGAAAATAAATTCCTGGATTGATGAAGAAAAATTTAAGATACTTACTAACCCAACATATTTTAATGAAAAATTGAATTGGAAAGACCGTAGAAAAATATTGCTTAATCTTACTGATTTGGATTTAGAGGCGATTTTAGAAAGGGATAAGTATGAAACCCTTAATAAGCCTGAAAACGGCGTTAGAACCCGCATTAAGACCGTTAAACGCAAAATGCGGAGTCTTAAAGACAGCAAAAAAGATATATCGGCAAGGGTGATGGAAAAAAGGCGTGATTTAGTTGATATTGACGAAAATTTAGATGAGATAGAAAAAGAAATAAAAGAAAAACAGAAAAAATTGAATGCAGAACAGGAAAAACTGTATGAATTAAAACACAATGATTATGAAAAGGAAATAAATAATGTAAATTATAATATTAATCAAATTGATGGCGATATTGATTTTAATTCAATGAAAATAGATAGTTATTATGATGAAATAGATAATTTAGAAGATAAACTTTTTGAGATAGAGAGCAAAAGTTGGGATGAAAGTGATGAGTATTGTGATTCATGTGGACAGCATCTTAGAAAAGATCAAGTAGAAGAAGCAAAGAATAATTTTTACCAAAACAAAAAAGATAAAATGAATAAGTTTAAAGATAAAATTAATAAAAATAGAAAGGAAATAAATAATTATCAACAAGAAATTAGAAAGTTTATTAAGAAAAAAGAAAAATTGGTAGAAAAATTTAGGGAACTTAAAAACAAAGCCAAACAATCTGATGATTCTAAAATTGAAAGGCTTACTAAAAATATTGAAACTTTAAAATCTGAAATATCTGGATTAATCTCAAAAAAAGGTGATATTAACATTAATAAAAAAATTCGGGATAGAATTAGTGAGTTAGAAAAAAAAGAGACTGATATTGTGCGTAGTTATGAAAAATTAGAGCAGGAAAAACATCTATTAACTGAATTGCAGAATGATTTGGCAAGGGATTTGCAAAAAGAATTAAATAATAAGTTTGAATTAGTAAATTTTAAAATGTTTTATAAACAGGTAAATGGTAATATTAAACCTACTTGTAAGACAACTGTTGACGGTGTTCCTTATGCTGACCTAAATACTGGTAACAAGATTAATGCAGGCTTAGACATAATAAGGACACTAATGGATTATTATGATACCTATGCACCTGTTATGATAGATAATAGAGAAAGCATTTCTAAAGTTTTGGATTTAAATACACAAATAATAAACATATTTGTTGAAAAAG
>CAYSHP010000143.1:0-1830 GCA_964430875.1 uncultured Halanaerobiales bacterium | reverse complement strand
TAATTATGGGAAAAATAGTAAAAAAAGAATTAGTAAACAATGTAGAAAAAAGAGTTGGTGATTTGGTAAAAGAAAATAGACTTGATTTACCCAAAAATTATAGTTTGGGTAATGCAATGAACTCTGCATGGTTAAAATTACAAGAGACTAAAACAAAGAACAAAAAACCTGTTTTGCAAGCCTGTACTAAAAACAGTATTGCTAATAGTTTGCTTGATATGGCTGTGCAAGGTCTTAATCCAGGCAAAGATCAGGGCTATTTTCTTGCTTATGGTAACAAACTAAACTTTCAAAGAAGTTATCTTGGAACCGTGTCTGTTGCCAAGAGAGTGGCAAACATTAAAGATGTTGTTGCAAGAGTAATTTATGAAGGCGATGATTTTAAATATAGTATGCAAAATGGAGATATTAGCATTGAAAAACACAGCCAAAAATTTGGCAACCGAAAGAAAGAAAATGCAATTGGTGCTTATTGTGTTATTAAGTTTGATGATGAGCGTGAGGACTATATTGAATTAATGACACTTGACGAGATTGAGGACGCTTGGTCACAGGGACAGGTATTTAAGAAAGACAAAAAACAAGACTATATTCCACATTCAAAATTCAAGACTGAAATGATGAAAAAAACTGTTACCAGCAGGGCTTGTAAGAAGTATATTAATAGCAGTAATGATAATGCTGTTGTTGCGAAAGCCTTTAATAGAAGTGAGATTAATGAAGCAGAACAGGAAACAGAAGAAGAATATCAAAAGGCAAATAGCCAGGACATAGAAGATGCGTTAGAGCCTGATTCAGTTGAAGACGGCTATACCAATGACCAAATTAATTTTGCAAACAAACTTCTTAAATCTCATGTTTTTGATTCAGATAGAGAAGAATGGGAAGAAAAGATTGAAAAGACCGAGACAAAGAATGGAATGTCAAAGTTGATAAAGGAAATTAATGCAGAATTAGAGGATAGAAAAGAAGCGGAAAAACAGGAACAAGAAGAGAGCCAACAGGAAATACCAATATGATAGATATTATTGGTTCAGGGTCATCGGGAAATTGTTATTGGTTAGAAGGTGAGCCACCACTTTTGATAGAAGCGGGGATAGCACCTAAAGAAATTCAAATAAAAAAAGACTTTAGGTTATCACAGGTTGGTGTTTGCCTTGTAACCCATATACACAAAGACCACTGTAAGTATGTGCATAAATTGTTAGACAGGGGAATTGATTGTTATTTAACAAAGGAAGTTAAAGAAGACTTAGGTTTATCAAGCCATAGAACCCACCTTATAGAGCCTCTAAAGCGGTTTAAGGCAAAGGGGTGGGTGATTACACCCTTTGATGTGGAACACGATACAGGTAACCCATTAGGATTTCTTATAGAGAATAATAGTGAAAAGATAGTATATTCTGGTGATACTGCTTTTATTAAGTATAAGTTTCAGAATTTGACAAGGATAATGATAGAATGTAATTGGTCTGAAGAAACATATACATCCCCACTGGTGCAGAAAAAAAGGTTGTTAAAGACACATTTTAACCTTGATAAAGTTAAGGACTTTCTTAATAGTAACAATCTTGACAAAGTAAAAGAGATTTTACTATTGCATATTTCAAGCAGAAACGGTGATCCTGAATACTTTAAAAAAGAGATAGAAAAAATTGTAGATAAAAAAATAAGGGTTAGATATGAATAAAGAAGAAAAAATAAAAAGGTTATTAGAATGTGCAAGCGATGAAATAGAAGAAGCTATAAAGTTGTCTATGCGTTCAAGTAAAAATTATAGTGCAACTAAACTTATGATAATTGCTAATGAATTAAGGAAATACATTATTG
>CAYSHP010000142.1:1406-3573 GCA_964430875.1 uncultured Halanaerobiales bacterium | reverse complement strand
ATCACTCTTAAGGAGGAGATAATTATGAATAAAAAGTTAACAATACTACTTACAATGATAGCAATCAGTACTATAGTATTTACTTCATCAGTTGTGTTGGCAATCAGTGGTGAAGAAGTTTTAGATAAAGTAGATCAAACTCTTGATTCAAAGGGTCGCAAGTCAGAAATTAGTATGACGATTATAAATGCAAATGATCAAAAAAGAAATAGAACTATAGAAATAATTAGTAAGGGAGATAATAAAGGTTTAGTTCAATTTCTGTCTCCAGCTGATGTGGAAGGCACTAGCTTTTTAACCTTAACTGAAGATGGTAAAGAAAATATGTGGCTTTATCTACCTGCAATTGGTAAGGTAAGAAAGATTGCTTCCCATATGAGAAATGGAAGCTTTATGGGAACTGACTTCACCTATAATGATATTAGTATGGTAGGAGGCAGTGATTATAGAGATGATTATAATTCTTCTTTAGAAGATGAAGTTAAATATAATGGTAAGGATTGTTATCTTCTCAAAACAGTTCCTACCAAAGAGGATATTGAATATGCAAAAATGAAAATGTGGGTAAATAAAGAAAACTATATGCCACTCAAGATGGAATTTTATGATAGTGATGGAAAGTTACTAAAAATAATGAAAAATGTAAATATTGAAAAGATAGATGGACATTTGACACCCAATAAAATTACTATGGAAAATGTCCAAGAAAATACTAAAACAATATTAGCCTTAAATAAAGTTAAGTATAATGTGGAAATACCGGACAGAATTTTCACAACTAGATATATTCAACAACAGTAAAAATGTATTGACAATTAATCTAAAATATCTTGAGGAGGGTTTCAACAATGTACCAAAAGTCATTAATATTATTAGTCATTGCTTTATTAATAATAAATGTTCCTGTTTTGGCCTTAAGTGCAGATGAATGGAATTTAGATGGAAAAATCAAAGAAGATGTTGTCTACAATAATTCCACTGAAAAATGGGAAGGATATAGTGCTTTAGAATTAGAATTAGATAAATCTTTTGGATTTGATAAAAGTATCTATCTAAATACTGAACTTTATACAAAGTACCTGAATGAAGAATTTACAGATCTAAAGACAGATTTAAATGAAGCTTACTTTGATCTATATTTAAAAAACACTGATTTAAGATTAGGTAAACAGATTATTAATTGGGGTTCAGCTTATGAAATTAATCCTAGTTCAATGGTAAATCCCTATGATCTAACTGCTCAAAATCCAACCGAAGAAAAATTAGGAGTACCGGCAGTTAAAAGTAAGTATTACTTTAATAATACAACTTCTTTAACCGGTGTTGTTATAACCGATTTTATTAAAAGTCCAGTACCTGAAACTTTAAAAGAAACAATGATAACAGGTATAAAATCTGATTTTACTGAACAATTAATAACTCAGGGCTTTAGTAAAAAGCAAGCTGCTGGTATTGTAAAAAATAATGTAAATGTTGTCCAATCCGAACCCGAGATCGATGAGCTCAGTGAATTAGAATATGCAGTTAACTTCATGAAAAGAGATGTAAAAGGTTTTGATCTATCAGCGAGTTATTTTAGTGGATATGAAGATCTGCCTTCTATTACTTCTGATTTAGATAAGGTAGAAAAAGATCTAAAAGTTATAGCACAAGATTACAAATTACAAGGATTTTCTTCAGTAATAAGCGAATTAAATGTTGGCTATAAAAGAACTAAAGGTGTTGGTTTAAATGCAATTGGTTCTATTTCTAATATAGGGGTTTGGTCTGAAATCAATTATCAAATCAATGAAGATGATGAAAAGACATTAGATGTTGTATTAGGTAGTGATTATACCTTTGAAAATAATCTATACACAGTAGCACAGTATATTCACAGAGGGTATAGTGATTTTCAGATTGCAAGAGAAGATATGAAGTACCTATTATTACATGGAGATAAGCCCTTTAGACAGATTCATACTATTAAGGCAAATCTAATCTATGATCTAGGTATTGGCTATTACATGTTTAATCCTGAAATGACTTTCTCTCTCAGTAATAATCTCAATTTAGATTTAGGAACTGTAATTACAGGAGATAAAGAAAGTAAAGATAGTTACTCCCTATTTAATATGATGAGTGGAGAAAGATCCTATTTTAAACTCACTTATAATTTCTAAAAAAA
>CAYSHP010000142.1:0-1306 GCA_964430875.1 uncultured Halanaerobiales bacterium | reverse complement strand
AAAATAAGAAGATAAAATTTCATATAAAGGTGGTAAAAATAATGGATAGACCAAATTGGGATCAATATTTCATGGAAATGGCTGAATTAGCCTCCAAAAGATCTACCTGTTTAAGAAGAAAAGTAGGAGCTGTTTTAGTAAAAGACAAAAGAATATTAGCGACTGGATATAATGGGGCTCCTAAAAAGCTGCCACATTGTGAAGAAACTGGTTGTTTAAGAGAACAAAAAAATGTACCTAGTGGTCAGCGTCATGAAATATGTCGGGGTATCCATGCTGAACAGAATTTGATTGCTCAATCTGCTATACATGGAGTTAAAACAGATGGAGCCACTGTCTATTGTACTAATCAACCCTGCAGTATTTGTACTAAAATATTAATTAATGCCGGTATTAAAAAGATATATTACAAAAATCCCTATAATGATGAATTTACAAAAAAATTGTTAGAACAATCAGAAATAGATTATAAAGTTTTAAAATAAATTGAAAATTGTAATATACTTTCGTGCAGTTATGTTAACTGTATGTTATAATTCCAGATGGAATCAATAAATGTTAATAATATTATTTTAATAAGGGGTTGAATATTAATGAATCTTAAAATTGACTGGCAGAAAAACTTAAAGTTTAATGCTCAAGGAGATTCTGGGCATAATATTGCAATGGATGCTTCTGAAAGTGCGGGTGGAGATGATAGTGCTGCAAGACCAATGGAAATGCTGTTAGCAGGTCTAGGTGGTTGTACAAGTGTAGATGTTGTACTTATTTTAAATAAGATGAAAGCTGAAATTGAAGATTTTAATATTGATATTGAAGCCGAAAGGGAAGACGAACATCCTAAGCGTTTTAAAAAGATACATCTTAACTACTATATTAAAGGTAAAAATTTAGATGAAAGAAGAGTTGAAAAAGCAATCAATCTATCCGAAACCAAATATTGTTCAGCATCTGCTTCTTTAAATGCAGAGATTACTTCTTCATTTGAAATTGAGCATGTTGAATAATAAAATTGTTTAATATAAGATACTTAATTGTTATATCTTACAAATATAACACATATTAAAATTAAATATTAATAAATATTAAAAGGGCAGGCCTATTTATGGTCTGTCTTTTTTAAATTATTTTTAAAAAATTATCTCAAAAGGGAGGATATTATTAAATATCATTGAATATATATAATTAGAATTAAATAAAATTTAATATAAATATTTTTAATATTAAATATTGTTTAATAAAAAGGAGGTTAAAAATGATTGATTTAGAGATTAATGAAGACCAACTTAAAAGAACAGTTCAAAGG
>CAYSHP010000141.1:0-3687 GCA_964430875.1 uncultured Halanaerobiales bacterium | reverse complement strand
AGGAAAAAAGAGGGCCTCTAAAATATTTTTAGAAGAACCCTCTTCTTTAAAAGATATATTAAATTTAATAGAAGATAAAAAAACAAGTGATTTATTAAGAAAACTTTTTAGTACTGACGTTCAGGGTCAATAACATTGACCAGTTTCTCACCTTCGATAAATAATCTCAAGTTGTTTTTAAACACCTTAACTGCTTCTCGATTGTAATGTGGGAACAATCCAGATATATGGGGAGTTAAGATTACATTATCTAAATCATAAAGAGGGGAATCTTGTGGTAAAGGTTCCTCTTCAAATACATCTAAGGCAGCACCTGCTATACTTTTATTTTGCAGGGCTTTTACTAACTGCTCTTGTTTAACAATTTCACCCCGGGCTACATTGATAAAGCAAGCACTTGACTGCATGGCTGCGAATTCTTCTCTACCAAAATAGCCCCTGGTTTGATCTGTTAAGGGCAGGGTGGTAACAACATAATCAGCTTTATTTAATACTTCGTTTTTTTGCTTAGGACTATATATCTCATTTACATAAGGAATATCAACATCTGTATTCCTTTTAATACCAATTACATTCATTTTGAAAACACTTGCTTTACGGGCGACTTCTTTGCCTACCGCCCCCAGTCCAAAGACAGCCAGGGTTTTATCTTTAAGATAATCTACTTTTAGCCTTTCCCATTCTCTATTTTTCTGAAGTTCGAAAAGTTCGGGAAACCTTCTGGAAAATGAAATTAGATATCCCAGTACCTGTTCAGCCATACTATCTCTGTGAATACCTCGAACTGAAGTAAGGGTAATATTATTTTTTTTAATATATTCAAAAAGATCTTCTTTAAGAAACCTATCTACTCCGGCTGACCAGCTTTGAATCCATTTTAAATTATTACCTAATTCAATTAGCTCACTATCAAACTTTCTCATCAACATGGCTGCTAAAATATCCGCATCCTTGATTTCTTTTTGCAGTACATCCATATCTTCTGATTTTACTATTTCAATATCAGCAAAACTTTCATAAAGGGATTCCACATATTTGTCTTTAATATCAAATGTAAAAAGTATTTTCAAAATTACCACCTCTCCTAGGAGACATAACCTAAACCTTTCAGCCTATCCTTTTTGTCCTGGATATCATTTTTAAATAGATTATCTCTGAGATTTTTTTCTAAACCAATATCAGCTTTATCTACATACATTTCATCTATATTTTCACTAAAGTTCTCCTTAATTACATCTCTGAGAATTTTGCCATCCATAGAATTTAAAATGGGTAAATCTAGTAAATAAAGTACAGTAGGAGCAATATCCATAATATGAGCCCCACTTACCTTGCTTCCCTTTTGAATATCAGGTCCTTCTGCAAAAAAGATACCATCCATTCTATGATGACCAGTCTGATTTTGAGATTCACTTACCTTTTTATTGGATAAGAACTGATAAGCTCCTTTTCCTAAAACAGACATATCATCCGGAATAAATACAATATCAGGTGCGTTTTCAGCCATATTACCGTGATATATTTCTTCACCTTTATAAATCTCGGTTGTAATCTTTTTACCTGTAAAGGGATTTTCAAAGTTTCTTAACTTTTCAATTAATTCTTCTCTTACTTGCTCAGCTTCAGCTGGTTCAAGAACACCTTCGGGGTCACGCCCTTTTATATTTAAAAAGATATGACCTATTTCACTGTGTGAATATGCCAGGGACTTTTTCCAGTTTACATTATTACTGGAGATAAATAACCAATCTAACATCGGATTACTGGCTAAATCTACAGCTGTTTCAACTATACCTAACTTTCTTAAAGGTGGATATATATATTCACCAATCGGAAGTAGAGCTTCTTTTGTAAAACCTAATTTAAAAAATAATTTTTTAAACTGAGTTATAAAATTTTTCTTTAAAGTAATATATCCTTCTTTTAATAACCAGGTATCAATATGGAAATTGTATTTTAAATCTCCAAAACCATGGTCTGACATAATCAATAAGGTATCTTCTTCATCAAGGAATTCTTTTAATTCACCGATTGCTCTATCTATAGCTTTATATATCCGTTTAATATGGTAAGGTGGTTGCTCTAATTCATGCCATAAATAATGCTGTACTTGATCTGTTTCCATGAAGTGTACCATAAAATAATGCCAGTCCTGTTCCATCATCAACTGTTTAGTCAATTTGGTCTTCTTTTCTATATCTTCGACCATTTCATCGACCCAGTCTTCAACACTATATCCTCTGGTCCATTCTTTTGGTGAAAATTTAAAGTCTGGTACAATCTCTTTGACATGGTTGATAAAATCTTCAGGATAACTCTGGGTCTGGGCATTTTTAGTTGTTAAAAGTCCCGGGACCATGAAATTTTCTACCTGTTCGGGAGGGGTTGTGACTGGTACCCCGATTAAACCAACTTTCTTTTTAAATTTATTAAGAATCCTCCATAAGGTGGGTTCCTGAATATCTAAAGCGGTTACTGGTTCCGCATTATATTCTCCTTCACTTCTTTTAAACCAATTAAAAGCCCCGTGTTTACCAGGATTAGTTCCGGTTTGAAAGGAAGACCAGGCTGCACCAGTAATTGGAGGTATCGTACTTCTTAGAGGACCAGAGGCACCATTTTCTTTAATCTTTTTTATATTTGGTAGTTCTCCCTCATCTATCCATTTATTTATTAAAGACATTTCTCCACCGTCAATTCCAACAGTTAATACTCGATCCGTCATAATATATCTCCTTTCTATACAGTTCGATATCTTAGCTGAATTGCTTTTATATAAATAATAATCATCAAAACAAATCCAATTATAACTAAATTTATATTTGCTCTTAAGTAATAGGCACTTAAAATATATAAAGGAAATAACATAAGTGAAATTCTGGGTTTGCGTTTACTTAAAAACCGAAACCAAAAACCAATAATACCTGCAATAATTAGGGCAAAAAAGGCTAAATAAAAGTCAAATACAAACAGAGTTCCTAAGGAAGTAGCAAGTCCGCGACCTCCATGAAATTTAAAATATACAGGCCAAATATGGCCCATTACAGCTGCGGCTGTTATAAGCACAAGATAAGTAAAATTACAGTTTAAAATAACTCTCCCTATAAATACAGGTAGAGCACCTTTGAAAATATCAAAAGCACCAGAAGTCATACCCCATTTATGGCCAATTTCACTATATACATTATAGGCTCCAGGGTTTTTAGTTCCTACTTTATTTAATTGTATATTCTTCTTACTTGCCAGTACCTGTGCAAATGACAGTGAACCAAACAAATAAGAGAAAATCACCATAAATATTTCCATATAAAGCACCTACATTTCTTAAGCTAATGAAAATATTAAATATTTCCTCTTAATATATCTTATCACTTAGTATGCTAACCTGCAAATTTAACGATTTACAGTCTGTTTAGCTGCTAAAATATAGGTCTTTTGCTTATTTTTGTTAATTATCTTTATTAAATTCAAACTCTACATCATCATAATCTATAAAACCAATAATGAACTTATTTTTGTTTTCTAATAAATCAAAACTTTTTTTCTTGATTAGCTGATAAAATAGATCACTTTTCTTTTTGACTTCTACAAAAAAACCATCTAATTTAGAATCAAAAGAAATTATCATTTAAAAAAGCCTCCTCTTAGGTTTATGAACTGCACTTCATTTAAAGGGTAAAAAAATTA
>CAYSHP010000140.1:0-3714 GCA_964430875.1 uncultured Halanaerobiales bacterium | reverse complement strand
ATTTCTTCTCCTAACATATCCTCTAATACCTCAGCATGTTCTCCTTCTTGTTTACCTAATCTTTTAAAGATAGCCTTTGATATTTGATTATCAGCATTTTCTGTGCATTTTTGATAAAAAACTTGATTATCTATTTCAAGTTCTAGAGCATGTAAACAGTCTTTACGACTTTGTTCAGACATCTCTACTTCACCATACTCAATATAATGAGCAGCTGATTTTAAATTATCCTTCTCTGCACCACAAAAAGGACAACGGTCAGAACTCTCACTACCTAAATATGTTTCACCACATATTTGACATCTCCATGGTCTAATTTTTATCACCCCCTATATTTCATACTATTATTATATTATCATTATCTTTTAAAAAAGTGAACCCTTGTTAGGATAAAATATGTTATAAAATACAATAAAATCTAAAATAGTATTTTATTTTTAGTAATTTACTTGACTGAATTATTAAAAAAAAAGATATAAGATAAGATTAAATAAAAATAAGTATATATTTCACTCCAAAAGAGGAGGTTAACAAAATGAGTGCCTATAATATAATAAAGAGCAAAGAGATGGGAGAAGGTCAGGGTGCAAAAGTAAAAAGAATTTTTCCTACTAGAAACTATCCCGGACATCATGACCCCTTTGTTTTATTAGATGAATTTTTTGTAGAAAGTCCCGCCAAATTTTCTGAACATGAACACCGTGGTTTTGAAGCTGTTACCTATATGTTAGAAGGTTCATTTGTACATGAAGACAATTTGGGAAATAGTAGTGAAGTTAAAAGTGGTGGTCTACAGACCTTTAATGCAGGCCAAAGTATAAAACATTCCGAAAAACCTGGTAATACTGGTTTCAGTCATGGTATACAGCTTTGGGTTAACCTGCCAAAGAAACTAAAAACTTCAAAACCAAGTTATAAGCAATTACAAAAAACTAAAATTATAACAGATACTGAAAATGTAAAAATAAGAAAACTTTTAGGTGAAAATACTGATATCAACTTAAACACAGAAGTTGAATACTTTGATGTAAATCTTAATAAAGAAGGTAATTTAAAACAAACAATAAATCAAAACCATAAAGGATTAATTTATCTTATCGAAGGTTTAGTCTCAATCAATAATTTAAAAGTTGATATAAATGAAGGAGAAGCTTTACTTTTTGATAATTTGGATGATATTAGTATAAGTTCTAAAGAAAATTCCAGATTTATTATTCTAACTGGTAAACCATTAGATCAAAAGATTAGAATACGAGGTTCATTTGTAGAATAAAAATATTGAGGCCGTAAACATCAATTAGCGGCCTCATTTGTTTTTTTATTATAAATATATTCTATAAGATATCCAATTATAATTAATGAAATCAATGTAAATACTAATCTCAATAAAGCAAACTTTAAACCTAAAAACTCTATTTCAATTCCAATTTGAGGAATTTTAGATGAAGCCCATACTCCTAAAAATATCATAACATTACTCACTCTGGCTTTTTTCTTTAATAACTCAGCAGCTATTGGAAAAGCAATATAAAGTGGTCCAGTAGGTAGAGTGCCTAATAATATGGAAATCAAAATTCCTTTAATCCCAGATTCCTTACCTAGATATTTATTAATCAAAGATCTGGGCACCCAAACATCAGCTAATCCCATTAATATTAATATAGCCGGAAATATAGTTATCATTTCCAGCCCATATTTTTTGGAAATATTGAGACCTGAATTTATTTTACTAGGGAATAGATAATATAATACTAAAACTACTCCTAATATTATTATTATGAATTTAAATATCTTTTTTATTCCAACCGATAATTTATTTTTTATATTAATATTATCTTTATCTTTTTGTGTCATTACATAAGCACTCCTATTAATAATGAAATAATTATTGCAAATACAAAGGCAAAGACATTTCTTAATATAGTCAACTTTTTACCCATTTCTTTTAATTCAATTGGTAAAGTAACGATACCAACCATTGTTAAAGTAGTAACAAAAGCGGCTATTGGTGTATATGAAGCTCCCGCTTCAATTAAAGAACCTGCTAAAGGTAAAGCAACTAAACTAGGTATCATTGTAATCGCACCAAATAAGGCTGCTGCAACAATTTCCATAATGTTTTGATCAGAACCCAGATAGCTTTTAATTAATTCCGGTGGTATAAAACCAAATATTAACCCTATAAGAATAATTATAACAAGCATCATTGGTAATAAATTAACAAATTTTAATAAAGCCTTAGTTAAAGCCTTTTTCGCCTTATTTCTATCTTTAATAAAAGTATAAAATAATATACTGAAGGTTATAATATTTATAAATATTGCTACCATTATTGATCACCCGCTAAATATTTCATTAACTCTTTTTTTATCTTCTTTAATTCTTTTTTTAAAGAATAAGAAAAATTATTGTTTTTCCACTTTAAAACAGTCACTCTGATACTACCCATAAATATAGATGCAAATGCCTTTGGATTTATATCTTTTCTTATCTTTCCTTCTTTTATTCCTTTCTTAATAACATATATAATTTCTTGTTCCCTTTCTTTTTGATGTTCATTAAACTTCTCTTTAATCGCTGGGTATTCTCGAAACATCTCATCTTGAAAACTAATTATAGATAAAAAAGGATTCTTTTCAAATTTTTTAGCTTGTTCAATTATGATATCACTTAAAATCTTCAAGCCATCTGCATCATCATTAATTTCTAAAACACATTCTTGATCAAATACTAAATCAGTTAGTTGGTCAATAATATCTTTTTTTCCAGCAAAATGCCTATATAAAGCTGCTTCGGATATACCTAATTCTTCAGCAATACCCCTAACCGTCAATTTTGAGAAACCTTTTTCATATATTATTTTGAGAGCAGCCTTTATTGCCTCTTCTTTTCTCTTTTCAGTAGATTTTCTAATTTGCATATTAACATCTCCATAAGTTAGTTATCGTTAACTAATTAAACCATATATTCATCTGGATTTCAAGAAATACTTAAAAATTATTCTTATTTTAAAATAAATAACGCTCTCTTAATTTATAAAAATAATCTATTATGTTATTATAAAGTTATCAATAAAATAAATGGGTGATTTATATGGCATGGATTAAAATTAAAAATGAAGAAATAGCAGAAGGTAAATTAAAAAAATTATACCAAAAAATGGCTAATCCAATCGATAATAAAGTTGCAAACGTTTTAAAAGTTCATTCTCTTAATCCTAAAATATTAGAAGCACATTATAATCTTTACAAACAAATAATGTTTGGAAAATCAAATTTAACAAGAAGAGAAAGAGAAATGGTGGCAGTTATAGTCTCATATGCTAATTCTTGTGAATACTGAATTGAACATCACGGAGCGGCGCTCCAAAAATTATCTAAAAAAAATAAGCATATTGTTAAACAAATTTTAAATGACTATATTAATGCTGATATTACTAACAAAGAAAAAGAAATGTTAAGCTATGCAGAAAAGTTAACTAAGCAAAGCTCTAATATAAATAAAAAAAATATTGATAATCTAAAAAGTTTAGGATTAGAAGATAAGGACATTTTAGAATTAAACCAAGTTATAGCATATTTTAATTATGTAAATAGAATTGTTGATGGCTTAGGGGTTCAACTTGAAAAAGGTAGGGGGACAAAAAATGACTGAAGAAAATAAATTATATATCCTGTGGACAAATGGTAGTGCTTTAACTTTTAAAAAGATGGT
>CAYSHP010000139.1:0-3777 GCA_964430875.1 uncultured Halanaerobiales bacterium | reverse complement strand
ATTTAGGGCATAAGAAGATAGCTATGATAAGAGGACCCATGTATGATCAACAGGCTGGTAAAGAAAGAGTTTTAGGTTATAAAACTGCTTTAAGAGAAAATGATCTTGAAATTGTTGATGAATATATAAGACAAGGAGATTTCACAATCGAAAGTGGCTATCAAGCTATGAAAGAAATATTAAAAAAAGAGAAGATGCCTACGGCTGTCTTTTGTGCTTCCGATAAAATGGCAATTGGAGCTTTAAATTGTTGTTTAGATAATGGCTTAAAAGTTCCCGATGATATTTCTATTGCGGGTTTTGATGATATGGAGTTAGCGACAGCTATTAGACCGGAACTAACTACAATTCATCAGGATCAAGTGCAAAAAGGTATTAAAACTGCTGAAATTTTAATGAAAGTTATGAAAAGGAAGAAAAAGGAAGTATATAATATCCAACTTCCTTATTCTTTAATAAAAAGAGGTAGTACAGGACCAATTAGTTCCAATTACAAATAAATCTATTTAAAAATAACAATATCTAATCTAAAATCATCTTTAGGAGGTGATTTTTAAAAAACAGGTCTGTTTTATTAAAGTTAACTAAATAAAATAAAAATAATGAAAGGGGGGAAGGGTACATTTTTTGTACCTGAATTAATGAAGAAACTATTAACATTAAGTATAGCTCTTTTATTAACTTTCGTTATGGCTGGTTCTGTTATGGCACAAACTGAAATTGAAGTTTGGTTCCACTCTGGCAGAGGTTCTGAAAGAGAAGTTATTAGAGATCAGGCTCAAAGATTTACTGAGATGGATAATGGAATTACAGTTAACTTAGTAAAATTACCAGAAGGTAGTTATACCCAGCAGGTTCAATCAGCAGCTGCAGCCGGTGACTTACCTGATGTTTTAGACTTAGATGGACCTACTATTGCTAACTATGCTTGGTCAGGCTTTCTAAAGCCACTTGGCGAATTTGTACCAGAAGAAATGGAAGAAGACTTCTTGCCTTCCATTTTAGACCAAGGTTATTATAATGGCAAACTATATGCTCTTGGTACTTTTGACTCCGGCTTAGCTTTCTGGGGAAATAAAGAATATTTAGAAGAAGTAAATGCTAGAATTCCTGACGGCGTAGATGATGCTTGGACCTTCCAGGAATTTATGGATATTACTAGAAGACTACAAAAACTTCCTGAAGTAGAATATGCCTTAGATATGAAACTTAATTATGGTGTAAATGAACATTACACTTATGAATTCTCACCATTCTTACAGGCATTTGGTGGAGATTTAATTGATCGTGAAACAATGGTTGCTGAAGGCACTATTAATGGACCTGAAGCAAATGCTTTTGCTTCCTGGTTCCAAAGTCTCTTTGAAAAAGGATATGTAGATGCTAATCCTCCGGGAGACACTCAATTTATTGAAGGTAAGACAGCCCTTGCTTGGGTAGGTCACTGGACCTATAACCAGCATAAGAATGCACTTGGCGACGATGCGATTTTAATTCCTGCACCTAAGTTCATGGGTGGCAAACAATCTACAGGTATGGGCTCCTGGGCATGGAGTATGCCTGCCAGTACTGAACATCCTGAAGCTGCCTGGGAATTCATGAAGTTCATCTTACAACCTGAAGAGATTATTAAGATGACTAATGCAAATGGTGCTGTACCATCCAGAGAATCTGCTATAGAAATGAGTGACCTTTATAAAGAAGGTGGCGAACTCAATCTATTTGTAGAACAACTACAAAAGATTGCAGTTCCAAGACCTGTTACACCTGCTTATCCAACAATTACAAGTGCTTTCCAAACAGCTATGGATAACATTATTAATGGTGCAGATGTTAGCCAAGAGCTAAATAATGCAGCAGAAACCATTGATGAAGAAATAGAATATATGGGTCTTAATCAAGACGAATAACTCATTTATGTAATAAATAATAGGAGAGGGTGATTAATCCCTCTCCTTCTTTAATAAGTATTTTAACTAAAGGAGGGGGGAGAATGAATAGGAGTAATAAGACTGTTATTGGTACATTTTTAACCCCCGCAGTTGTTTTATTACTGGCGTTTATGATTTTACCTTTTGTGATGGCCTTTGTTTTATCTTTTACTAATTCAAGATTAATTCCAGGTCCAAGAGGTACACAGTATATTGGGTTAACTAATTATGAAAAATTAGTTGAAGATTCTATGTTTTGGCGGGGATTAAAGCATAATTTCTATTTTGTTATAGTAGTTGTGCCAATTCAAACAGCTTTAGCTTTACTTTTAGCAATACTTGTTAATCAAAAATTAAAATTCTCGAAGTTTTTTAGGACTTTTTATTTTATACCAACAGTAACTGCTATGGTTGCAGTTGCCGTAGTCTGGTCCTTTCTATACCATCCGAATGGTTTGATAAATTCATTCTTAACGTTTATCACGGGTGGTGTCTGGGGAGGAGTGGATTTCCTTAATAAAACTCAGTGGGCTTTTCCTGCCATCATGGCCATGTCAATCTGGCAGGGGGTCGGCTTTCAAATGTTAATCTTTTTAGCTGGACTGCAGGATATACCAAATTCTTATTATGAAGCGGCTGATATTGATGGCGCCAACAGTTGGGAGAAATTTAGATATATTACCTTACCTCAGCTTAAAAACACCACAACTTTTGTAGTGATTTCAACTACAATCTTGGCGTTCAGACTATTCACCCAAATTTTAGTAATGACTAATGGAGGGCCACAAGGTTCAACATATACGGTCATGCTTCATATCTATAAGATGGCCTATCAAAGATTAAATATTGGATATGGTTCTGCTTTAACTGTAGTTTTCTTTATAATAATTCTAATAATTTCTCTTATTCAGCGGTTCCTATTGGGTGAACAAAGGGAGGTTGCATAAGATATGTTTGATTTTAGAACTAGAAGAAAAATAATATTATATATAGTTATGACAATATTATTTATAATATTTTTCTTTCCACTTCTTTATATGATATCAACTTCCCTAACTCCCAATGAAGATCTAATATTGCAAAACATGTCTACAATAAGAGCATTTTTCCCATCGGAAATTGGATTAAAAAACTTTTCAGATGTTTTTCAAAGGATGCCTTTTGGAAGATTTCTCTTTAACTCTTTATTAATAGTTAGTACTACTATTTTATTAGGATTGGTAGTAAACAGTATGATGGCTTTTGGACTTGCAAGGTTCAATTTCAAAGGAAGAAATTTAATCATAAGTACAGTCTTGGCTTTAATGATTATTCCATTTGAAGCAATAGCTGTACCTTTATTATTGATTACAAATAGATTAGGATGGTTAGATAGTTACCAAGTTCAAATCATTCCTTTTATAGCAAATCCGTTTTATATTTTCCTTTTATATCAGTTTTTCATTAATTTCCCCAAGGAATTAGAAGAAGCTGCTATTATTGATGGTGCTAACTGGTATCAGATTTATTATAAGGTAGCTATGCCTCTATCAAAACCTGTTTTAGCTAGTGTAGCGATTTTACACTTCTTAATGCAGTGGAGGAGATTCCTCTGGCCATTGATGGTTACCAGGGGGCCAACTTATAGACCGTTGACGGTTGCCATGCAGGTATTCTTTGGTGAATACCCACGGTTATGGGGAGATATAATGGCCTATGTTGCCATGATGACCTTACCGGTTGTTATTTTATTTGTCATATTACAGGATCGTTATGTAAGTACTGTTGCGCGGAGCGGTATCAAATAGAAAATTATATGAGTTACACTCTTTTAATCCCATCTGTGAAAAGATGGGATTTATTTTTT
>CAYSHP010000138.1:0-3945 GCA_964430875.1 uncultured Halanaerobiales bacterium | reverse complement strand
TATTTAACAAGCTCCTTTTTAATCTTGTTTATGATTAGGTGGGAGAAGTTGACAGTATTGGTAATGTCATCTATGTTGGATTTGGTTATTTGTCTGTCATTTTTGTATAATTTATTTTTTAGTTAGCTCCCTAAAAAAAATTTAAGAAATATTGGGTATTTATTGAAAATGGTGTAAATTGATGATAAAATTAAGTAAATTTTTATATATATTTATATTTATTTAATTTATTAATATTTACTATTTATGTCATAAACTTCCATTGGTTAATCTAAATACCTATATTTGGTTATGATCACAGTTTTTATGTATTGTGATTTTTTATAAATAAATACAAAAAGGGGAGTTGTTTAATGAAAAAATATACATATTTATTATTAGCATTATTTTTAATTACCATTGTATCATTTAATGTTGCAGCTGATAAAATAAGACGCAGCCCAAGGGTGAACATTAATGGATTAACAGGCAATGATTTTATTGCACAGACCGGTGTACTTTATCCTTTCTTGAACAAACAAGATTCTTTATGGTTTACTGATTTACGCTATAGAATGAGTGGAGATACAATTAAGGAATGGAATATTGGATTAGGATATAGAAAAAAGATTGACCAAGAAGAAAAGCATATTGCTGGAATTTATGCATATAGAGATATGAGAGAAGAATATGATCATTACTGGGATATGTGGACTATAGGTGGAGAAATTTTATCTGATCAATGGGATTTTAGGATTAATACATATATAACTGAGGATGAAAAAGTTTTAGCTCCTTTTAGCACTGGTTCTACATCTGCTTATGTTAATAGTAGCGGCAAAATTGTAATTTCTCCAGGTAATGAAGTATATTATAAATCTATGAACGGCATAGATATGGAACTGGGGAAAAAATTTACAGAACTTGATAATATCTTTAAAAATATAGGTATCTATGTGAAAGTTTACAGTTTTTATGAAGATGAAACACCTACTATAACTGGTAAGCAGGTTCGTATAAATAAAGAGTTTGGAGATAGTAATAAGACTACTTGGAAGTTAGGTGCTCTATGGAGAGATGATAATGTAAGAGGTAGTGAAACTAAAGCAACCTTTGCTGTTTCAATTCCTTTTGGAAAAGGTGCAGTATCAGAAAAAAATTCACAGGATGTTTTTGAAAGTAGAATGATTGAACAACCTGAAAGAGATTTAGATATTGTGGTAGGGGAATCAGTAAGTCAAAGGGCTTTAACTAGTGAGGAAAAAGAATTAACAGCTTATGATTCTAAAGGCAAAGAATTGGGCAGAGTTTGGTATGTAACTACTCAAGATAATGATAATACAGAAGGTACAAAAGATAAACCTATCGATATAGATTATTTGATTAATAATGTAATAATAGACAATGAAGTTGAAATTAATAGTGTTCAGAGAGTTCCTATTATTGAAGAACCTGTTGGAGAAGCAAACGATGTTATCGTATTTATGGGAGGAGATAATGAATTTGATTTAGGTACTAAAAGATTAGATTTAAAATATGGACAAAAGATATTATCAACGGGTTATGGAAAACTTGCTGTTACATCAAAGCAAGGTGAAATTGAAACTATGTTTACTCCGGAGGGTAAAAGAGCTAAATTGACTGGAGATCAATACCTTGTTTTATTAAATGGTAATAATACAGTTTCAGGTTTTGAATTGAAAAATAGTAATAAGCTTAAAAAGATTATTAGTAACCCTGCTATTAAAGGTTATATAGATATAAATAATAATATATTCAGTTCTTATGAGGAAGTCATTAATGAATCAATAAATGAAGTAAAATTAAGAGGACCTGCTGATCATTCATATATTAATATCGATGTTTCAGGGACTGAAGCAGTTCAGATAGATATAGAAGATAATATATTTGATCGTTCTAACATTATGTCCATTCCAAATACATCCGAAAATGCAATTAAAATTTCTAATTCAAATAATAGCGATATTGATATTAATATATCTGGTAATACTATTGATGAATTTTATGCAGGAATATATATTGAAAATTTAGATGTAGCTAATCCAGCTGAAATAAGTGATAATGAAATAAAAAATTCGGTATATGGAATATATTTTAATGATATTGCTGGAAGTGATAATGAAGATAAATTAACTAATCTTAAAAAGTTTGATATAGATTATGAGAATAGTAATGAGATTAGTGGGTCAATAAATTTAGATGTTTTTGATCATATTATTAATAACTGGTATGATTTGAATGCAGTAAGAAAAAATGTTTCTTCTGTCTACTTAATGAAATCTAATTTAACCTCTGAAACTGAAGGATATCAAGAATTAGCAAGTGACGCTGCTAATGGTGGGGCAGGATGGGACCCTATTGCTGGTCCTCACTTTCAAGGAATTTTTGATGGTAATAATAAGGTGATTAGTGATTTAATCATAAACAGGCGCACTGAAGATAATGTTGGTTTATTTAAAAATAATTATACAGGAGCTATAATAAAAAATATAGGTTTAGCAAATGTAAATATTATTGGTAATAAAAATGTAGGCGGATTGGTTGGTTTAAATGAAGGGAGTATAGAGAACAGTTATGTAGCAGGTGAAATAACAGCTGAAGGTAGAATAGAAATGTCTGGAACCGAAATGTTCCCAATGCAACTATTTTATTTAGGAGAATATGTTGGTGGTATTGCAGGTAAAAATTCTGGGTATATAATAGACAGTCATGCATCCTCATATATAAAAGGTGATGCTAATACAGGTGGTATAACAGGAGAAAATACTGGTTCTATAATAAATAGTTATTCTAAAGGAATATTAACAGGAACTAATTCAGTTGCAGAAGCACCGACTAGTTTTATTAATGTAGGTGGATTAGCTGGAAGTAATAGCGGTTCAATTAAAGACAGTTATTCGACTGGAAATATAAATGGAGAACTGTTTTATCAAAATGTAGGAGGATTAGTTGGTAATAATTCTGGTGATATTGAAGATAGTTATGTATCTGGAACATTAATTGGTTCTGAAAAAACTGGAGGTTTAGTTGGTAATAATGCTGGGGTTATTATTCAGTGTTATTCAGAGATAGATGTAATTACCGATGATGATTATATTGGAGGTTTAGTTGGTAATAATGATAGAGGTATCATTTCTAATAGTTATTCTACTGGAAGTGTGTTTGGATCTGATTCTGTAGGAGGATTAGTTGGGTATTCTTATATGGGAGATATCACTAACAATTTTGCAGAAGGACAAGTAGAAGGTAATTCAGGGGTTGGTGGATTAGTAGGATATAATAACACTACTAATATAAATGGTAGCTATGCACTGGGTAATGTTTATTCAGTAGGTAATGGTGCAGGTGGCCTTGTTGGAGATAATGTAGATGGAAGTATCAGTGAAAGTTATGCAGAGGGCGATGTTGATTCTGATGGTCATAATGTAGGTGGATTAATTGGTAATAATGGCGGTAGTATTTCTAATAGTTATGCAAAAGGAAGTGCCCATGGCTATGATTCTGTTGGCGGGTTAGCTGGTTATAATATTATTTCAGGTAGTATAGAAAAAAGTTATTCAATTAGCCAAGTTACTGCTAATAATAATAATTATTTAGGAGGATTGGTAGGCTATAACTCAGGTGGTACTGTAGATAATTCAAGCTATTGGGATACAGTATTTTCGGGTATAAGCAACTCAGATGGTGGAACCGGACTAACTACTACAGAGATGAAAGATTCCTCCAATTATAATGGCTGGGACTTTTCAGATACTTGGGGTATAGATTCGACTATTAATGATGGTTATCCTTATTTAAAATAACTTTAAACTGATAAGTTTAAAAAATGAACTATAATCTAACTAATTAAATAATGAAAATATATGAATTTTTATAAAAAAATGATTATATGAGACCTCCGGTTATATTATGCTGGAGGTTTTTCTTTTTGGATCTTCTCCATTT
>CAYSHP010000137.1:0-3945 GCA_964430875.1 uncultured Halanaerobiales bacterium | reverse complement strand
TACCGCCCCAGATAGAAGAACAACCAGTTGCATTTGCAATAATCATTCTATCTCCAAATAGCTGTGTAACTAATTTAGCATATGCAGTTTCTCCACAACCGCCACAAGCACCGTGGTACTCAAGTAATGGTTGTTGGAACTGACTTCCCTTGACTGAGAATTTATTCATTGCATCTTCTTTATAAGTTACATTTTCAGAAATGTATTCCCAGTTTTCTTTTTCGGCTTCAAGCTGTCCTTCAAATGGCTCCATGACTAATGCTTTTTCAGGTGCTGGACAAACTTCTGCACAAACACCACAGCCAGTACAATCAAGTGGACTAACTTGTAGTCTATATTCTAATCCTTCCATGCCTTTACCCATCGGTTTAAGTGTTTTCATACCTTCAGGTGCGTTTTCTTTTTCTTCTTCGTCTAATAAGAAAGGTCTAATTACAGCATGTGGACATGAAATTGCACATTGGTTACATTGAATACAGTTATCAGGCTGCCATTCTGGTACATTTACAGCAATACCGCGTTTTTCATATTTTGACATACCTGGAGGGAAGTGTCCATCTTCTCTACCGACAAATGTACTTACTGGTAGACTATCACCTTCCTGCTTTTCAACAACACTTTGAATGTTTTTAACAAATTCAGGTACATCTTCTTCTTCTGTTTCTTCAGCTTTCGCATCTGCCCAAGCTTCAGGAATATTAACTTTAACAAGAGCATCCATTGCCTTATCTACAGCTTTTTTGTTCATGTCAACTATCATTTCACCTTTATGTCCATAGGTATCTTCGATAGCATCTTTTAAGTATTCAATTGCTTCATCAACTGGTAATATTTTTGCTAATTTAAAGAACGCAGTCTGCATAACCATATTAATTCTATTACCAAGACCAACGTCTTGAGCAATATCAACTGCATTAATGGTATAGAAATCAATATCATTTTTAGCAAGATATTGTTTCAATTCAGCAGGTAGTCTTTCCTCTAACTCTTCTTCAGACCAATTGGTATTTAAAACAAATGTACCACCTGGTTTGAGGTCAGAGTGCATATCAAATTTATTTACATATGAATCTTTATGACAGGCTACATAATCAGCTTCATCAATTAAATAGGTGGATTTGATGGGCTGTTCTCCAAATCTTAAGTGGGATACTGTTACACCACCTGATTTTTTGGAGTCATAAGAAAAATATGCCTGTGCATACATATCGGTATTATCACCGATAATTTTGATTGCATTTTTGTTAGCTCCAACAGTACCGTCTGAACCAAAGCCCCAGAACTTACATCTAACTGTACCTTCTGGTGTTGAATCAATTTTTTCTTCAGGTTCTAAGGAAGTATATGTAACATCATCTTTTATTGAAATTGTAAATCCATTTTTAGGATCTTCAATTTTTAAGTTATCAAATACTGCTTTGATATCTGAAGGAGTAGTATCCTTAGAACTTAATCCATAACGTCCACCTACTATAACAGGATTTTCATCTCTATCATAGAATAAAGAACGAACGTCTTCATAAAGTGGTTCTCCTAAAGCACCAGGTTCTTTAGTTCTATCTAATACAGCAATTTTTTCAACTGAATCAGGTAATGCTTTCATAAAGTATTTTTCTGAGAATGGTCTGTAAAGATGTACTTTAAGTACACCAACCTTTTCTCCCTGATCAACTAGATAGTCTACAGTTTCTTCAATTGTATCTGTTACAGAACCCATTGCAACAATTACATGTTTTGCATCTTCTGCACCATAGTAATTGAAGGGATGGTACTCTCTACCTGTAATTTTAGTAATTTCCTGCATATATTCTTCAACTATATCAGGTATTCTTTCATAATACTTATTTACTGTTTCTCTAACCTGGAAGAAAATATCAGGATTCATTGCAGTACCTTTTGTAACTGGATGTTCTGGATTTAAAGCACTATTTCTAAATTCTTGAACTTTATCATAGTCAACTAATTCAGCTAGATCATCATAATCCATGACATCAATCTTTTGATATTCGTGTGATGTACGGAAACCATCAAAGAAATGAACAAATGGTAAACTTGATTTAATAGCTGATAAATGAGCTATACCAGCAAGGTCCATTACTTCCTGAACACTACCGGATGCTAACATTGCAAATCCGGAAGCTCTGGTAGCCATTACATCAGAGTGGTCACCAAAAATAGATAGGGCGTGAGTAGCAATACTACGTGAACTTACATGAAAGACACCAGGAAGTAATTCACCTGAAATCTTATACATATTCGGAAGCATCAATAATAAACCTTGAGAAGCAGTAAAGGTAGTTGTTAAAGCTCCTGCTGCTAAGGAACCGTGAACTCCACCTGATGCTCCACCTTCAGATTGAAATTCAGATAATTTAACTCTCTGTCCGAAAATATTTTCCCGACCGTGTGCACTCCATTCATCTACTAATTCTGCCATTGGGGATGAAGGAGTAATTGGATAGATCGCAGCAACGTCTGTAAAAGCATAACCAACATGCGCCGCAGCAGTGTTTCCATCCATCGTCTTCATCTTATTTGCCATCTTCTTTCCCCCTTTATATTAGTTAAGTGAAATATATACTTATTCCAATTCTATTTTAGTATATTATACTAAATTTGCTGTGTCAAATTTTATAAAACTATTACAATCTAATGATAATTGTGCCCTACTTTTAGTGTCTTTTTGGACTTGATATAATTATTATGCTATACTATTATATAAATGCGAAATAAACAATTAACAAAGGGGAGTCAAATTATGATATATAACAAATTTGGTCAAAAAGATTGGGAAACATCTATTTTAGGAATGGGCTGTATGCGTTTACCTGTTTTTGATGAAGAAAGTAAAAATATTGATGAAAAACGGGCCATTGAAATGATAAGACATGCAATTGATAATGGAATTAACTACATAGACACTGCCTGGCCATACCATGGCGGAAATAGTGAAGGTTTGGTCGGCAAGGCTTTACAAGATGGCTATAGAAAAAAAGTTAAATTAGCTACCAAACTACCGGTCTGGAAAGTAGAAAACATCGAAGATTGTGAATACTACCTAGACCAACAGTTAGAAAGACTACAGACTGATCATATTAATTTGTACTTACTACATGCTCTAAGTGAAGATCGCTGGGAAACCTGTAAAAATATAAATATAATGGAGTGGATGGAAGAAAAAAAGGCAGAGGGTAAAATAAATAATATTGGGTTCTCTTTTCATGATGACTATGATCTTTTCGAAGAAATTATAGATTTTTATGACTGGGACTTCTGTCAGATTCAATATAATTATTTAGATACAGAATTCCAAGCTGGTAAAAAAGGTCTTAAATATGCTAATGATAAAGATATAGCAGTTGTAGTTATGGAACCACTCAGAGGTGGGACCTTAGCTCAAACTCCACCTAAAGAAGTGAAAGACATATTAGAGCAGAGTTCAAATGATAGAAATGCTGTAGAGTGGTCTTTACAATGGTTGTGGAACCAAGAAGAAATTGATGTGGTATTAAGTGGGATGAGTACAATGAAGCAGTTAAAAGAAAATATTGAATTAGCTTCTCAAGCAGATCAAAACCAACTTAATGAAAAAGAAATGGAAATAATAAGTGAAGCTAGAGATAAGTTTCTAGACATATTCCCAGTAGCCTGTACAGGCTGTAACTATTGTGTACCTTGTCCAGAAGGAGTAGCTATTCCAAATCTATTTGAACTATATAATGAAGCAAAAATATATGATAGATACGAAGTAAATAAAAAAAGATATCTCAACTTTTTTGATGAAAGTGCCTTAGCCGATAACTGTATTGAATGTGGCCAATGTGAAGAAGCTTGTCCACAAAGCTTAGACATAATTGATCACTTAAAAGATGTTTCTGCCTATTTTGTAGAGTCAACTACTCCACCTGAATCAAACTAAAGATTCAGATGGAGCTTGAAAAAGCT
>CAYSHP010000136.1:0-4019 GCA_964430875.1 uncultured Halanaerobiales bacterium | reverse complement strand
ATCAAAGGCAAGATTTAGATGGAGTTTCCTTGCTACATTTTTGATGAAATCAAATTAGCTTGATCAAGATTTATTGTACTCAACTAACTATATGTAAAGGAAATCTCTCTATATATAATATTCATTTTTTTATTATTTAATCAAAAATTATTATAAATAAACTAGAAATTGAAAGGAGTATTTGATGCTTAATCAAAAAAAGATAAAAGGCTTAATATCATTATTGAGAGTAGAACTACCATTTGCAGCCGGTATATGTGTAATTATAGGAGAAATTATAACTATTGGTAGTTTGCCCTCTATATCAGAACAATTATTAGGTTTTAGCTGGGCCTTTTTTCTATCAGGGGCTGCAATGATTTTAAATGATTATTTTGATATTGAAGTTGATAAAATCAATGCCCCTGATAGACCTTTGCCTTCAGGTTTAATTTCTAAAAAAGAGGTTATTGTGTTTACTGCTACAATTTCCTTAATTGGCTTAATAGTATCATTTCTTATTAATTTTTCAGCTGTTATATCATATATCATATTTTGGTTAATCGGATTTTTATATAACTGGAAATATAAAGAAAAAGGATTATTTGGTAATCTATTTGTTAGTTCTTCAGTTGCTATTACTATTATCTTAGGAGGTATAGTAGTAGGTGATCCCTTAAATATTGCAGTGGTAATTTTTAGTTTAATGGTTTTTGTTTTTAATCTCGGGGAAGAGATTGCTGCTGATGCAATGGATATAGAGGGAGACAGAAAGAGAAATTCAAAATCTCTAGCTATCAAAATAGGGAGAAAAAAGGCAATAAACATTTCGTTTTCTTTATTTATGATTTTTATAATATTGAGTTTTCTACCGGTAATCTTTAATTTAATAGGTATTAGTTATTTTATTATTATTTCATTAACCGATATAATTGTATTATTCTTGGCGATAAAACTTTTAAAAAGTCAATCTATTAAAAAAGGCCGATTGTATATACGCAGATTATACCAAAGTGCATTAGTGGGCTTAATCTTAATTATTATCAGTATGATTATTATTTAGATATATTAAAGATAACCAAGGACTATCACAGACTTTTCATTTATCTAAAGACAGAGATAATTTTAAAGAAATTATAAGAATATTATTAAATATATTTGAAAGGTGGATATTAATGTCATCGACTCCTAGAAGAAAGAGATTTAATAGACAACAAAGGTTGCAATCTGCAGAAAAATGGATCCCGACATATAATGGCAAGAATTTGGTGAGGGGATATAAAAAATGGTATGGAGTAGATTTTATTTGCGCCATAAAGGAATTAGAAATGTTAAATTATGAAATTGATCCAAAATATAAAAAACAAATTCTTCAACAAGAGAAGGCAAAAAGAAAAGCGGCTGAAAAACATAATAAAAAAGAAGATGATATTAATTATGATCAAAATGCCAATTTTTATTATATTGCTGGATATACTTCTGCTGGTTTTCCATATGGAGTCACCTGGGAAGAGTATGAAAGAGATATAAAGGGTAAAGAAGATTCTGACTATGAAGATGAAAGCAATCAAAATAACTATGATTCAACATCGGAAGTACCATTTTAAATTAATTTTTCACGATAACACTTTATTCATTATTAATTTTTGAACAATAATAGTTAACCAAATTTTTAAACTAAAGGACTTAAGAATAAGTATTTATGTTGGTTTAAGCTTGAATTTAAAAAAAATTGCATAATTTTTAAGTCTTCTAGGTACTGATTAATAAGTATTTAGAGGGCTTTTTTAACTTTTAAGAAGGGAAAAGGGTAATTTTAATTAATAATATATTATAGACCTAAAACAAAAAATTAGGGGGAGTATACATGTACCATATTGAAGAAATTAATAAACAAAATAGAGCTAAAGCTTTAGAAGTACTTAAAGAAGAATGGGGAAATACCATTTTATTAGTATCTAGAAACCAAAAACATGATATAAGAAAACTACCCGGATTTATAGCAGTAAAAGATCATAAAGTAGTTGGGATTGTAACCTATAAATATGAAAATAATGAACTTGAAATAATAACCTTAAATGCTTTTGAAGAAAATAAGGGAATAGGAACTAGTCTAATAGAAGCAGTAATTGACAAAGGTCAAAAATTAGGTTGTAATAGAGTTTGGCTAATCACAACTAATGATAATGTACATGCCATGCGATTTTATCAATTAAAAGGTTTTGATATGGTTGCCTTCCATGAAGATGCTGTTAATAAGGCAAGGGAGAAGAAACCTGAAATTCCTAAAGAAGGTCATTTTGGCATAGAAGTTGAGCATGAGATTGAGTTTGAATATAAATTATAAGCTAAATTACAATATCTTATTTAGTTTAAAAACCTTTAAGGATTGTTGTATATAAAAAATATTTATTGAAATATAAAATAAAAAGTGTTAAAAATTACTGCTATATTTAAGAATATAAATTTATTTCTGATTTTATCTAAATTCCAACTGAAAATTATTTTGGATTATTTCTGTTTAGCGGAACTAATTAATATTATATAAAGGAAGTTCAAGTTTATTTGCAGCTTCAGAAATGAAAAGTGTGGGAACAATTATCCAATCAGCTTTTACTAGTTTATATTTAATAAATAACTGTGTTTTTCGTCCCATAATAAATTCAATACCTGTACTAACAAATAAAGTTATTATCATCTATTTCGATCCTCTCTAATAAGTGGAACAAGGTCAGGTACTTAATCAAACCTATCAGTTTGGTTTCATCTATGATTTTATTTAGTAATTTTTTACGATGTTTTTTATTTTGTTTTTTCATTTCTAAGGCTTTTTCTAATAAAATAATTGTTTTTTGAGTAATACTTCTTCGATCTTCTTCTGCAAGTTCCACAATTTTATTATAGATATGCTCTGGTAAGTTACGAACTTGTAATGTAGCCATAAGACCAACTTCTTTCTGAATATATTGTACCATTAAACAAAATGCATGCAACATGCATACATTTCAAGATGCATAAAATATATAGCTAGACTTAATTTATTATTTGTAGATTCTAAAAACCTGTTAATTTAAATTGACTTCAGAACTGACAACTAATACAATATATGTTAATAATATAAATATATGGATAATAGTATAAATGGATCTATTCCATATCTAAGCTTGCAGTTGTTTTTTAATATTTTTAATCTAAATAGTATAAGATTATATTGGTATAGAAAAGTAACTAAGGCTAGAATATTGGTAAAAACTTATTTTATTGGAAAAAATTCAGACCCAGTAAGCATTTAAACTATGCACTGTAATATTGAATCAAATGGAGGAAAAATAATGAGTATAGAAAAAATATTAAAACAAAAACTAAAAGTAAAATGTAAAGATAATATTGATGATTATATTCAAATGACATCTGAATGGTTTGCATATATTATACTGTCGAAGAAAAGATACAAACTTGACCACAGTTTTGACCCTCCTTGGGATAATTCGGGAAAAGCAGTATGTACTGATAAGAAAATAGATATTGAAGATTATTCTACATTTGATGAATTCTTAGAAAATGAACTGTCAGGGCAAAGTTTTGCAACTCATGTAAGTAATCATGGGTTGGGATATTATACTTATATTAGAGATTTTGAACAAGAATCTCTGGATTGGATATTATTAAAATTAAAGCTAGTAATTAATGAACTAATAAAAGATGAAAATATATATTTAGAAAATTATTCAAAAGAAAAAAATATATCTTTTAATATTGAAAAATCAAATAATCTCGTAGAAGAAATTTTATTTGAGGATATTGTGGGAGATTATTTATATGATTTAAATTTTAAATTTATGGATAAATTAAAAGATTTAAACCCGTATTTTTTATTTAGAAGAGGAAGAAAGGTAGCAATAAAAAAAATCAAAAAAGAAAGAAAAAAAGCAGAAAAAAGACAAAAAAAGTTTGAAGAAAATAGAAAAAGTGCTGAATCTTTATGGAAGGAAATCGCAAAATTATATAAATTAAGATATGGGGAAAAGATACCGAATAAA
>CAYSHP010000135.1:0-4043 GCA_964430875.1 uncultured Halanaerobiales bacterium | reverse complement strand
ATCTCAATTCATCTCCAACCTAATCAAAAACAAGATTAGGATGGAGTTTTCTTGAAACATTTCAGATAAAAAAAATAATGAGAATGATATTTCAGGAGCAGTAAAAAGATTAATCATTAAAATTGAGGATGTTAACAAACTAAAAAAGATAATATTATTAGTTTTATTTTTTCCAAAACTGATGATCTTAATGTAGTATATCCTGGTAAAAAGTAAGTTAATTAGGTTTTACTCAGACCTCAATTATTTTTTTAAAGCAAATGTTTGTTAAAGATTAATTAGATAAACTTAGTAGAGTTATTATCGTTTTAAATGATGATAGAATCAAAGAAGTTATCAAATATATATATTTAAAAGAGGCTGCAAAACTAAGGAAAGGTTTAAGTTAACTTTCTTGAGGAGTAAAATTAATGATTGTTATTTATGAAAATAAAAACAAAAATTATATTAATATACTTGATTTTCTTAAAAGTAAAGGGATAAATTATTTAAAAAGAGAAAGAGAAGAGCTAGTTGCTCTTATCATAGTCTCAGAAATTACTGAAAAAACATATAATATCATAAAAAACACTTATAAGCCAGATGATATTTTAAAAGATGATAAGGCCCATCGATTTTTAAATCAAACAAGATATGTTAAAATTAATGGTGAAAAGGCTTTTAAGCAAAATGATTTTACAGTTATTGCAGGTCCCTGTTCGGTTGAAAACAAAGTTCAAATGGAAGAGATTGGGCAAACTTTAACTGATTTAAATATTAAATATATTAGAGGAGGGGCATATAAACCACGTACCTCACCTTACCAATTTCAAGGATTAAAAGAAAGAGGTCTACAGTTACTGAAAGCGGAAGCTAAAAAACATGGTTTTAATATTGTGACTGAAGTAATGGATGCAGAGAGTCTGCCTTTGGTCAATAAATATTCTCATATATTACAAATTGGTTCTAGAAATATGTATAACTACAGTTTACTAAAAGCAGTTGGCCAAACAACTAAACCCGTTTTATTAAAAAGAGGTATGAGTGCTACTTATGAAGAGTTCATTATGGCAGCTGAGTATATTTACATGCAGGGCAATTCAAATATAATACTGTGTGAAAGAGGTATTAGAACTTTTGAAGATAAGACCAGGTTTACGCTTGATTTAATGGCAGTTCCTATCTTAAAAAAATTAAGTGATTATCCTGTTATTATAGATCCTAGCCATGGAACTGGTAGATGGGATTTAATTGAACCAGCTGTTTCAGCCGCTTTAACCTTAGGTGCACAAGGTGTGATGGTTGAGATACATCCTAAACCAGAACTTGCCTTAAGTGATGGTTATCAATCTCTTAATTTAAATAATTTCAAAAAACTTGTTCAAAAAATTAAGAAAATAAGTGATTGGTAAAATATAAAAAGAAAAGCAATTTGAACTTACAATCTAAATTGGCTCACAAAAAAGCCACATTAATTCAATTGACGGTCAAGTATCTAAATCTGATAATTGGTTTATTGATGAAAATTTCCTTTTCTAATGATTTACAAATTAGACAAAATAAAATATTAAATATAAATGAGGTGTTACATTGAAAACTTCTGTGGCGATTGATGGTCCAGCGGGAGCAGGGAAAAGTACGGTTGCCAAAATGCTGGCTGAAAATTTAGATTATACTTATTTAGATAGTGGAGCTATGTATAGAGCTGTAACCTTAAAAGCTTTAGATGAAAATATAAATGTGAAAGATAAAAATAAATTAACTAAACTTGTTAAAGATTTAGACATTGATATTGAGTATGAAAATAATGATTTTAAAATCTTTGTTAATCAAAAAGAAGTAACAAAAGCTATTAGAACTGAACAAGTAGATAATAATGTTTCAGCAGTTGCACAAATTAAAGCCGTGCGGGATGAACTTGTTAAAAAGCAAAGAAAAATTGCTCAAAAAAAGGATATTGTAATGGATGGACGAGATATTGGTACAAGGGTTTTGCCCGATGCTAAATATAAGTTTTATATAACTGCATCAGTAAAAGAAAGAGCCAAAAGAAGATATAAGGATGTAGTTAATCGAGGAGAAAAAGATAAAACATTTAATGAAGTTCAAAATGAAATTATCAGGAGAGATAGAATAGATTCAAATCGGAAATATTCGCCACTTGAAAAGGCTTATGATGCAGTGGTAATTGATACGACCGATTTAAATAAAAAACAAGTTTTAAACAAAATTTTGAGTATAATTAAAGGGGAGTAGTTAGGATGGGTAATATTATCTATTGGTTAGGCTATGTTTTAGTAAATATTTATTTAAAAATAGTTCACCGTTGGAAGGTTAAAGGGAGAAAAAATGTCCCTAAAAAAGGACCATTAATCGTTGTTTCTAACCATGTAAGTTACTTAGATCCTCCCATTGTAGGCAGTGCAGTAAATAGACATCTTCATTTTATGGCTAAAACAGAATTATTCGAAAAAAAATGGTTTGGTTTTATTCTTAAACAAATCGGTAGTTTTCCTGTCAAAAGAGGAACACCAGATAAAAAAGCAATTAGACGTTCACTGGAAATACTAAAAAATGATAAAGTGCTTTGTATGTTTCCTGAGGGCACACGAATTAAAGGAGATAAATTAGGTGAAGCTAAACCGGGTGTTACTTTGATTGCTTTAATGAGTGAAAGTCCAATCCTACCGGTTGGAATAAAACATGCTGATGAAAACTCTCCACTGCAAGTCTCTGTAGGCAAACCATTTACTTTAGATAAATATTATGATAAAAAACTTACTAGGGAAGAAAAGTCTGAAGTAGGCGAAATAATAATGAAAAAAATAAAAATTGAAATCGATTCTATTGAATAATTATTTGCCTTTTTGAAAAAAATATGTTATTTTATTAATATCTATGAGTAAGTAATATAATGCTCATTTAAAATTTAGTTGCTATGGTGGTTGTTGTTCGAGTCTTGTTTTGTTGTTTTGGAAGGAGGTGAAGGTGCTGGAGATAATAACTGCGGATAAGGCTGGCTTTTGTTTTGGAGTAAAAAGAGCTATTGAAATTGTCAAAGAGGCTGTTGCAGGCACAGATAAAAATGTATATACCTTAGGGCCTTTAATACACAACCCGCAAGTAGTTGAAGATTTAAGACAAAAGGGGGTTCATTTGGTAGATGACATTGAGGATATCGATGATGGTATTTTAATCATACGTACCCATGGTGTTGAGCCAGAAGTATTAGAGCGTGCCCAAAAAAAAGGTTTAGATATTATAGATGCAACATGTCCATTTGTTAAAAATGCTCATAAATATGCAAACGAGCTGGTTGAAACAGATTATCAAACCTTTATCTTCGGAGATAGAAATCATCCGGAAGTAAGAGGAATATTTGGACATACAAAAAATAAGGGTATAATTATTGAAACTATCGATGATCTAAAAGGTATTGATTTAGAAGATAATATTGGGTTAGTAGCGCAAACTACGCAATCCTATGAAGATTATTTAAAGATCATAAGTTATTTATTACCAAAGGCAAAAGAACTAAAAATATTTAATACGATATGTAATACAACTGGTAATCGGCAGGAAGCTGCTAAGGAGTTAGCAAAAAAGGTTGATGTGATGTATGTCATTGGCGGTCACAACAGTGCCAATACAAAGCGTTTAGCGGAAATCAGTGCTAATACTAATACACCAACCTTTCACATAGAAACAGTTGATGAAATCAACTGGGAAAATATTAGAAACGTAAATAAAATTGGAATTACCGCAGGGGCATCGACCCCTGACTGGATAATCAAGGAGGTCTTGGAAATTATGTCTGAAGAAAAAAAAGAAGTTGAAGGTAAAGAACAAGAAGAATTAGAAGAGCAGGTAGAAGAACAAGTTGATGAGGTTAAAGAAGAAGAAATTGAAGAAGAGGCTGAAGAAATTGTAGACGAAGTTAAAGAAGAAGTAGAGGAGGAAGAAGCCAAAGAAGAAGAAGCAGAAGAAGCAGAAGAGACTGCTGAAAGCAAAGAGGAAGCACTAGAAGAAGAAGCAGAAGAAGAAGCAGAAGAAGAAGCAGAAGA
>CAYSHP010000134.1:0-4075 GCA_964430875.1 uncultured Halanaerobiales bacterium | reverse complement strand
TCGAAGTACGAGACTCTGAAAGCGGGCAAAGACCCGACAAATTTCGCAATCTTCAAGGCGGGGTTTTGATTGCCTACAACATAGAGAAAACGGAGACAGACAGCACAATTACATATGAATACGACGAAGTGCTGATTAAGAAGGCAGGCAATATCGGCAAAATACCTGCTGACGCAAACCTAACCGAAAGTGAAAAACAGGAATTGAGAGACAGGCTTGAGTAAATTAAGCAAAATAATAGCAAAGAATGATTTTATACGGAAAGGTTTATGCTCTAACTACTGGCTTTGGTTTCATGTGTTGGGTAACGCTTTTCTTGCAAAAGTGCTAACTTACTTTCTTAAACCTACTGTCAATCTGATTGTAGTTGTGTCAGTAATGATAGTTTGGGAAATAATTGAATGGTTTTGGGAAGGCACGGAGCCATATGGTAGTACCAAGAATTGGTTATATGATACATTGGGTGATATTTTATTGCCCGCAATAATTGTGTTAATGATAATTTATTAAATTTGAGAATTACTATGAATGGGAAAGAAATATTTGACATTGATCCAGACAACATTAAAACTGAAGAGTTAAGTAAAGTTACATTTTTGTTGATGAAAAAGGTGTATAAATTACAACAAGACAACAAGGATTTGTCTGAAGACAACCACCGAGACATATTTTGGCTTAAATGGCTTTACGGTTCAACTATTGTAATGTTTTTGATAATACTTTTAAAAGTAATCGTGGGTGTTCCTATATGAAAAACTTATTAAAATTTGATTTTTGGCATGAAGAAGCAGCCATAGGTATTATGACATTAATTTATATTGGTGTCTTTGTGTGGACTTATATAGTGGGTTCCGATGCTATGTTCTCTTACCTTACACACTATACAAGTATGTATATACCCGCTGTGTTAATATTTGGTGGGCTAAAAGTTGTTGACAAAAAAATGAAAAATAATAGTGAATAAGTTTACTGCTATATTAATAATAGTATTAATGGCGGGTAGTTTTTATATAGGAACCACTACAAGCGGTTCTAAGACCATTAAAAAGGTTGACACTACCTTTACCATTGATACTGTGTTTACACCCGCTAAGATTGACACACAGATAGTTCACTTACCTGTTTATATTGAAACTAAAGATACCCTTATTAGAAATGATACAACTAGGGTATATGTTAGTAAACCTGATACTATTTATAAAAAAGACACTATCTTTGTTGCAAGTGCTGATACTTGTTTTAAACAGGGTTGTCTTGAGGCGTACTACTATTTTCCACCTAAAAATAAATTTCAGTTTAATTGGGAGGGGAAAACAATAACTAAGTACGAGAAAGATTTGTGGTATATGGACGAAAAGTTATGGGGTGCCATGGGATTTATCTCAGGCATTTTAATTATAAAATAAGGAATTATTATGAAAAAATTATTTATTTTTGTACTAATGTTTGGAGTTTTGTTTGCAGCTGATGGTTTTAATACTACCAATATGTATATGTCAAGAGACCCTGAGTTAGCAGATATGTATAACAATCCCGCTGCGTTTAATTATGGGTTTTTGCTTGAATTTGAAGGTGCTTATGCAAGTTCTAGTTCATTAACCTATTCTGACCCTTTTACACTTTCACATTGGGACGGTAATGTTACTTATGTAATGATTGATACAGTAAACTTTACAGGTGATTCATCTACTACTTTAGTTGATACAACCTTTACACCCAAACTTGCTTACTCTTTTCAAATACATGAAACAGATGATGATAACAGTTTTGATAACAACCCGACAATGAAAATCTATGGTGCTTTTAAACCTAATAGTAATGAAGCCTCAGAAGTTGCTACTCTAGGGACAGCAACGGACACAACAAACAATGAAGGTGAAATTCAGATTTTTGTACCTATTCATTATCCCTATTATTTTGTAACAATTAATGCTGGTGGTACAGTTGATTCTGATGGTTCTGCTAGTTTTGAGGTACAGTTATATCCTTACTGGGTTGAATAATGATTGACCCCCATGAAATTCAATATATTATTAGACACTCTTTAGAAAATATTGGATTGTGGAGTAGAGCAGCAGAAAATCTTGTTTTAATTACTGGTATGCAAGAAAGTGGCTATGAACAACTAATACAAGGATACAGTAATTTGGGGACTGCTAGATCATTTTGGCAAGTAGAGCCTGCTACTGCAATAGATAACTTTAAAAACTATCTTGACTTTTCTTTTAATAGCAATCTTAAGAATAGTATTTTAGAGGCTTCTAATTTGATTGAAATTCCTAGAAACAAAAAAGATATGGCATGGTTGTTAACTACTAATATGAGTTTTGCTATTTCAATGTGTAGAATTAAATATTTGCGCTCTCCCGATAGAATACCCAACACTATTGAAGGCTTAGCTAAAATGTGGAAAAAGGATTACAACACTAGCCATGGTGCTGGTACAATTGAAGAATGTATAGATAATGCAAAGGAAATTCTATCTATTGTTTGAGATTTCCTCTCTGGTTCTCCTTAGAATAGGCGTCTATTGTTTATGATAGGCGTCTATTTTTTTACTTGATTTTTATAATTAATATTATTAGATTTAAATATGGAAAAGATTTATAAAAGACATAGCAAACTTTCAGAAGTATATTATATAATTAGACACAACAATTCACTTTATCATATATTTTTTAATACCAATGATGCTGACCCAAAGTGGGAAATAGAAGTTTTTCAAATTGTTGGTTATTCTAAACATAAAATAAAAGATAAAGAATTGCTAAGAAAGTTTGAGAGATTTATTGTAAGAGATTTAGGTTACAAAAAATGGATTCTAAATAACTAAGGAGAATTTATGGAAGTTATATCTAAAGACATAAGATTCCCCTATGGTGAAATTGCTAATATTTTCTTTTTAGGTGATTTCCATGAGGGTAATGCAAACTTTGCTGAAAAGAAACTTGCTAAGGCGGTTAATATAATTAAAAGCACACCTAATTCCAGGTGGGTAGGTATGGGCGATTATATTGATTGTATTATTAATGCTAAAGACCCAAGATTTAATCCTGCTGAAATTGCACATAAATACGAAATCAGAGACCTTAAAGACTTACCTAGAAAACAAGCAGACTATGTTTTTGATATACTGTCTCCAATTAGTGCTGAGTGCCTTGCCCTTTTAATAGGCAATCATGAGCAGGCTTATATAAAAAGACATTCGTTTGATATTTATGATTATATTTCTAATTTATTTCCTAATGATAATTTGAAATTGGGATATGATGGTTATTTAAAATTGGGTTTAATCTACCAAAGTGAAAGGGATAGACCCAATAGAGTAGTAAAAATAGGTTTAAATCATGGAGACGGTGGCGGTGGTAAAAGAGAAGGCTACCCTGTTAACAAAATTCATGACCTTTTTAGATGGTGGGAAGGCGATGTTTTTATTGCAGGACACTTACATAAATTAGTAGCAGATCAACAACAATTCAATGATACAACTATTTCAGGCAAGCATAAAATTATCAGAAAATGGTATGGAATGTCAGGTTGTTTTCTTGAAACTTTTAAGGAAGGAAACAATAATTACTTTGAACATAAAGGCAAACCCCATAGTGATATAGGGATGCTAAAACTTGAAATTGATATGACTGGTAAAAAAGATATGCTTTTGAAAAGAATATTTTTATGATTTGCGATGAACAATAAGTGAACCGTGATGGTTTAAAGAACTTATAATTTTTTGTTTATCAAAGTTATTCAATAAAGAGAACCGCCCTTTGCTTAGTATTTCTTTGGCAATGGCGGTTTTTCTGCTTATACGAACCTTTGTTTTTTTACCATTATCTTTTTCACCATAAACGGTAACATACTTACTGTCTTTTGTTATTTTCTTTATCTCCACCATTTTATCCTCCTTATTTAATTCGTGGAGGCGTTCGGAATTGAACCGAAGTGCCTGCGTTAACAGACCGATACCAGTCGCCCCCAACTTTATTGCTGGTAAAACCAATAAAACCCAGCATATTCGCATTATATAGTGGTTTGACATTATATCTATTAACATCTTTTTCAACCGTTTGGTTTT
>CAYSHP010000133.1:0-4091 GCA_964430875.1 uncultured Halanaerobiales bacterium | reverse complement strand
GCTACCAACATAAAGTAAAGAAAAATTAATATTATAATCATCTTATTGTCAAAATACATTCTTTGAACTTTTTGTTTATATTTAATATACTTTTCCTCAAATAAGGGAATCAATTCTCTTTTCTCTTCAAACCAGCCATTAGCTAAAAATAAAACAGTAAATAATAAAGTAAATAATATTGGTATAGTTGATTTAAGGGCAAATGTAAAAGAAGTATTAATTAAAATCATATAACCATACATAGGATGTCTTAATTTACTATAATAACCTTTTGTTATTAATTTTAATGGTTTCCTGGTTTGTGGATCTCGACATTCATGGTTTAACATCATAATACCCATAAATTTATAAAATGCATATGAGAATATGCTTAACCCAATAAATAGATGTATTAGATTCATTACTGTAAAATTATATGTTAATTTAAAAAAGGGAAATGCTAGTTCAAATAAATTTTCATCAAATTTCAACCATAAATTATACTGAGGAATTAAACTTAATCCACCCAAGATAATATAATATGAAATTAGATATGTAATGATACCAGCCGGATAAATAACAAAATAATTTAATATATTCCTAAAATTAATAAACTTACTATTATTATTGATTCTAAAATATCCTTTTTCAGTCAATATTAATTTATCATCACTAACTTCTATATATTTTTCCTCAATGAGTTTATCTAATAAAGACTTGATTCTTTTTTTATCATAATTAGGCTGATTTAAACCTATACTTTTTAATGTTAAATTATCTTCAAAATCAAGTTCCTTTTTAACCCTATTAACTAATTTATTATAAGAAATTTTTTTCTTGGCTATTTTTCTTAATAACCAATCTTTTATTCTCTCTTTTGAAAAATTATTACCAATACTATACATTTCATAACTGGAATTTTCCTCTTCATTTTGCAATATTTCAATTAACAAGTCATAAGCACCTTTCAAAATTAAACCCGCTACAGTTAGACCTACAAAAATATCAATAATCATAAAGTTCAATAAAGAAGCTACCATTCCTATCATTACACCACCGGCTACAATCAGATGGTTTTTCGAATCAACAGACTGGGTTATTAAGGTAAAGTTATTTCTTTTTACTCCTACATATCTTTGATAAATCATTAATAAGAGACTAATCAAAGCAGACAAAATAACAGCTGTAAAACTAACCCAATCTATATTTTTTGAAACCGGTACAAAAAATCTTCTAATCGCTTGATATAAGGTATAAAAGCCGGTTCCAAACATAATAGTAATCAAAACATAATTCACAATTTTTTCAAAATCATACTTAATACCAAAATAAACTAAAACACTGGATAAGCCATCTAATAATGTATCTACTCCATCATTTAATAGTCCAATACTACCTGATAGAATCCCAATTGGCATTTTTATTAAAGCCAAGACAAAATGAACTATTACTGTAACTTTTGAAACAGCTGTCGGATTTAATAAGTTATTATGAATCCATTCTCTACTACCGTTAATTTCATTATAAGCTTTTTTAGCCTCTTTTTTTCCCAATTCAGTTAAATAGTAATGTTCATCTTCTTTTTCTATCCAGCCTTTGTTCATTAATTGCTTTATGGTATTTAAAAAGAAAGCTTTTTTATATTCAGTACTTTCATCAAAAAAACCTAATCTTCTTTTTACTTCTTTAAAATGTTTTATTATTTCTTGAAAAGTTTTAGGACCATCTAAAAGTGTAACTGCCACTGCCCAACTTTGCCCATATTCAGAGCCAAAACCCTGTTTGCCTAACATAATTTTTCACCTCAATCTTATAATATATTTTTCACAAACAAACTTAAAAATTTTATTCTTCTTGTTTGATTTTACTCAATTGGTTTTTAATTTTATTTAAAGATTCAATAAACTGTTTACGTTCTTTATTTGAATCCAAAGCTGCTAGAATTTTATTAAAAATCTCTTTTTCAGCCTTAATATGTTTACTTTGGGCCTTTTTACCTTTTTTTGTTAACTGAAGTCCAAAAGATCTTCTATCTCTTTTACTGATTGTCCTTTCAACTAGTTCCTTTTTTTCAAGTCTATCGACAGCACTCGTTAAGGTACTGCTTGGAATATCTAACATTTCTTTAATTTCTTTTAACATAACATCCGGATTATTATCTATAATATTTAATATACTAATTTCTATAGTAGTTGCATCTTTTAATTCTTCCCCCCATAAACCTGTACTTTTATTTTGAAAATTAAAAATAAAAACATGCCAAAGTTCATCAAGTTTATCTATTAATTCTTGTTTTATATATTCAGTCATTATCTTTCCTCCTAATATTATTACTTCAATATATTACGAAATACGTAATATATCATATTAGTATATTACATCTAATAAACTAAATAGTCAAGTTATATTTTAAAAGTTAATATTTTCTTAATAATTAATTATCTGTTTAAAAGACATCCTAATTATGATAGAATTTTCTTAAGGTACATAATAATAAAAAAAACAGGGTGAGATCTAATGGTAACTAAGACCGCTGCAAATAAATATAAAGTATGGACAAGACAACACAAAAATGTTTTGGATGAAATTGAAAACAAAGGGGTATATAGAGTTAAGGAAAGATATATCAGGAAAAAGCTTGATGATTGCGCTGATATCTATCTTGATGTGTATAATTGGCTTAGAAATGAAACAGCTAAAAGAATGGAGATCCCTGATAATGCTAAATATCCGGTCTGGCTTACAGTTGAAAAAGATCTTAAACTTCCCATGGCAGATGGATTTGTCTTTTTTGAATTAGAGGTACCCGGGGATAAAATCATGATCTTTGATATGGCTAAATGGGATTATATCGTCAACTATCTATATTTACCAAAGAACAAAGAAGATCGTAAGAGATTTAAAAAGAAGTTAGCCAAGTATAATATCAATGTTGAATCAAATATCTACCTGCAAAATTTTTATCCACTTTTAAAAAAAGAGATTACTTCAAGTTGGCAGCGATTATTCGATGATGATATTAAACTCTCTGATCAAAAAGTAGGGATCAGCTGGGAATTAAGAAATGATTGGGTGATTGATTATGAAAAAAGAGATTAAATTATGGACACAGCAAAGTGAAACGGTAAAAAATAAGCTATTTGAACAAGGTAGAACAACTGTTAAAAAAAGATATATCAAAAACAAATATGGATCACAAGCAAAAATATTTTTAACTGCCTATGATTTTTTTGTAAATAAAGCAAAAGATATAATTGAAAGACCGGCTGATACAGAATATCCTGTCTGGGCAGCTTATGACCGCCAAACGGCTTTAAGTAGTAATAGTGGCTATTTACTAAAACTATTAGTACCAAAAAATAAAGTTATAATATTTGATGCAAATAAATGGAATGATATCTTAAACCTAAGATACTTACCTGAAAATGAGGAAGATGAAAAAAAGCACCAAGAGAAATTAGCTAAATATGGCATAAATACAGACATGGATATTATATTATCTCCTCATTATCCGAAGTTAAAACAAGAAATTAAGGAAAGTTGGCAAAAGCTTTTTACTGATGATATCTCTGATATAAATAAAAAAAGAGCAGCTCTCTGGGAACTGCGCTTAAATTGGGTAAAGGAAGTTATTGAATTATAATATCTTTAATTAATTTAAAACTTCTGAACTTCTAACTTTTTTATTTAAAAGGGAAATATCTTTCTCTTTTAAAATCAGATAGATAAGTTCAAATATGATTAATGATAATGAAACCCATTTAAGGAAAGTCATACTATAAGCAAATAATGCTAAGAGTTGATTATAATTAAAGATATTCATAATAGTAATATCTAATATTATATTCTCTAAAATATCAGTTATGCCTCTGGAAACAACCGGAATAAAAAATATCCAATTGGCTATATCTAAATTTAATTTCTTTAATTTATCTTTAATTAATACAAACTGCATAAAACCAAAAGAACAGATAAATAGAAAATCAAATCTATGTAATATTAAATACATTTCCTTACCCCTATCACCTAATTGCAGCATAAAATCTTTAATAATTGTTAGGTCATAAAATAGCATCATATCTAAGATATTCTCTACTCCTGTTAACATTTGT
>CAYSHP010000132.1:0-4117 GCA_964430875.1 uncultured Halanaerobiales bacterium | reverse complement strand
GGCAATTTGCAAATACAAGAAAGAGCTATTGGAAAGTCTCCAATAGCCCTATCCTAACTTATTCTTTAACCACGAAGAGATTGACTAATCGGGATTATAAGAGCTTTCTTTCACAGTGTATGAAAGTAGGATTGTCTTAATGAAGCGCTAAGTACGGAAGCGTACGCTTGTTGTTGTGAGAGGAAGATAATTAAAATAATTAATTACCTCCTACTCGATTTAAATGGATTTAGACAATTTTGTATTGGTAAGGTTAAATTTTATATCAGATAATATTTAAAATCTAAAATTCAAAGGAGTGGGAGCATTGTATATTAAAAAGAATTATTTTACTATTACTTTAATTATTACTTTGTTGGTTATGGTTGCTTTCAATGTATCAGCTGAAAAAGATTTTAGAAATCCTCGTTTAAACTTACAGGGAACTAGTTTGAATGGCTTTACAGGACAATCAAGCGTATTATTTCCTTTAAATAACAGCGAGGATTCGATATTTTATACTGACTTTAGAAGCAGAATCAGTAATGATACAGCTTCTGAGTGGAATTTGGGTTTGGGTTATAGAAAAAAATCCTACAAATATGATAACCGCCTTTACGGTGTCTATGCTTATAAAGACCGTAGAGAAGAATACAATCAAATTTGGGATATGTGGACTGTTGGTGGTGAAATTTTGACTGATAGTTTTGATCTAAGACTTAATGGTTATCTTGCCGATAATGAAAAGGTTGCTCTACCACAGGGGGATACTGTTGTAGTTGAAGATAATAAGATTATCTATCAAAAAGGTTATGTTCAAAGTATGGATGGGATAGATTTTGAATTTGGTAAAAGATTTATTGAAGCCGATGGACTTTTTCATAATGTAGGGGCTTATCTTAAAATATATACATTTTTTGCAGATGAAGTCGATAATATGTACGGTAAAGAACTTAAAATCAATAAGTTGGTTGGCGACAGAGAAGGAACCAACTATAAATTCGGTGTTGAATGGCAGGAAGATAATATCAGAGGTAGTAATCTAAAAGCTAGTTTTGAGGTTTCAATTCCTTTTGGAGAAAAAGCAGATGAAGACAAAGAAAATAAAAAGGAAAGCGATAAAGAGATAATCGAGACTAGAATGACTGAAAAACCCGAAAGGGATGTAGATGTCGTAATTGGGCAAAATAAGACGGGTACAAAAGAAGCTAGTGGTAAAGTGGCTTATGACCCAGCAACTGGTAATAAGTTGAATGATACCGAATATATTACAGCAGACACAGAAGATATAGTAACAAAAATTAATGAATCTGATGCAAAAGTAATAATATTGCTAGGTGATAAGGGAGAGTTTTCTTTAGATGGTTCTATAAAGCTAGATGAAGGGCAGAAATTATTATCTCCCACTGGTTCACTAATGGTAAGTTCCGATAAAAAAGGCTCAAGGGCAACTTACTTTAAGCCAGAAGGAAAACAGGCAAAGTTGAATTTTGAGAGTTTCAGTTACGAGAATTTGAATGGAAAGGCAGGATTAGTATTAAAGGAGTATAATACGGTTTCTGGATTGAAAATAGTTGATAATAGTGGACTTGTAGACTCTGCAGGTATTTATAAAGAGAGCTTGGATGTTGATAGTGCTCCTGATATCAGAGGTAATTCCATCAGTAATTTTGCTGTCGGTATATATTTTGATGAAATAAAAGGAAAAACAGTCCAGAATAAACTCAATAATCTAGCTAGATTTAATACTGAATATGAAAATATAAATAAAATAACAGAGGCAAAGGTTGTAGATGTCCATGATCACATTATAAAAGATTGGTATGATTTGAATGCGATTAGAATTAATATGGATGGAGCCTATCTTATGAAGGAAGATTTAAATTCTGATACAGCTGGTTATGAAGAACTGGCAAGTGATACAGCCAATCAAAATAAGGGTTGGAATCCTATTGGGGATAGGGGACTCTCCCCAACTGCAATAGATTCAGAAAATAACTCTTACCCACCATTCCAAGGAGTTATGGCTGGAAATGGTAATATTATAAGTGCTCTTAATATTAATAGAGGTAGTGAAAATTATATAGGGTTATTTGGTGTAAACAAGGGAACAATTGAGAATGTTTCTTTAGAAGGTATTGATGTAATTGGTGATTTTTGTGTAGGTGGATTAACAGGAGTAAATAATGGAAAAATAATTAAGAGCTATGCTACAGGTTACGGAGATAATAATACTGTAGATGTAGAGGGAAATCCCTCAGTAGGAGGATTAGTTGGATTCAATGATGATGAAGGAAAAATATTTAACAGCTATGCTACAGTAGATGTAACAGGAAATAAAAATGTAGGCGGATTAGTTGGATATAATAATGGAGGAAATATAGAAAACAACTATGCTACAGGAGATGTAACAGGAAATGAAGATGCAGGCGGTCTAGTTGGTGAAGACAATTATGGACAAATAATTAGTAGTTATGCTACAGGAAATGTGTCAAGTAGTGGTGGAAGGGAAAACTATGTAGGTGGGTTAGTAGGATATACTACTGGAGGAATTATAGAAAACAGCTATGCTAAAGTTGATGTAATTGGTAATTATAATGTAGGCGGATTAGTTGGAAGAAATCATAAGGGTAATATTGAAAATAGCTATGCTACAGGAGATGTAACAGGGGAAGGTGATTATGCAGGCGGATTAGTTGGAAAAAATGATGAAGGAAAAATAACTAACAGCTATGCTACAGGAGATGTGTCAGGAGATTCATATGTAGGTGGATTGGTTGGTGGAAATTATGGTGAATTAAATAAAAGTTATGCTACTGGAGATGTAGCAGGAAATAACGATATAGGAGGTTTAGTTGGAGTAAATGAGGCTACACCAGATACTGAAGTAATTATAAGTGCAAGCTATGCTACAGGAAATGTAATAGGCAATAATTTTGTAGGCGGTTTAATAGGAACAAATGCGGGTGGTGCAAATATAACTGTCAGCTATGCTACAGGAGATGTAACAGGGGAAGGTGATTATGCAGGCGGATTAGTCGGATTGAATATCAAATATGCAATTATAACTGCCAGCTATTCTATAGGTGAAGTGTCAGGAAATGACTCAGTAGGTGGATTAGTTGGATTAAATTGGGCAACAGCAACTGATTCCATATCATTAATGAGTCCTGTGATTGGAAGAGATTTTGGTGGTCTTGAAGGTAAAGTGATAGAAGCTGCTGCTCAAGATATGAAGACAAGATCTTTATATACTGATGATACACTAAAGAATCCTTGGGATTTTGATAATATCTGGAAAATTGATGAAGGTACTACCTCCCCATATTTAAAAAATAATATTCCAGATATAAAACCAGTACCTGAACAAAATGTTGAATAAAATAAATACAATTAATCTTATAAAATAAATCATATTCAAATAAAAACCTGTTGAGATGTTTCGGCGGGTTTTCCTCTTTAGGGGGCTTAATAGAAAGCTATAATGAAGTTTTTAAGTGGTAGAAATAATTATATGACTAAAGTGTATAATGTATTTATATGTTTAAATGAATTCAGATAATAAATATTTCTCCTTTTCTGTCATTAAAGTAATTAAATAGCATTTTTAAGTGGTATATATTATTAATCAGTGGAATTTAAAATATTAAGTGTAACTGTTAAATCATGTTATTTTAAGGCTTTAATAATCACTTCCTAATTATATAGATAGATTTAATTTTCTAAGAATAAAAGTGGTTTACAGAAGTAAAGTTTCAAGTAAAATCTTTATACAGACTTGAAAAATATAGAAATCTTGTTTTAGAACTCAAATTGAATTAGATGAAATGTTTTTTATCTTTAGAGACTCCTCCCTTTTGAATAAAAACGGAATATAAACTCAATTATACCGTCAGTTCTTGATAAAGCGGTTGACGGTGTTTTTATCGCCCCTCATCCCCTCTAGAGGGGCTTTAATTTTTAAGGTTCTTCTCCAAGCTAGTGGGTCATAAAACCGGAAAAGCCTGATGAATCTTTAACTTAAAGTAATTTATATCATGATAACCATAGGCTCGTCTTTTGACCTCTTTAATTTTGTTATTAGTACCTTCTAGTTTAGATGTGTGAATTGGACAATCACCATAAGTAATAATTCCAT
>CAYSHP010000131.1:0-4154 GCA_964430875.1 uncultured Halanaerobiales bacterium | reverse complement strand
TCCCTTCTTCTGTATGAAAGTAAGTTTTTAAATTATTAACATCAATAAGTTTGTTGTTGTTCATTATATTCACCCATCTTTGTTTTTTGCTTCTTACATTTTAGGATCTAATGCATCTCTTAATCCATCTCCCAATAGATTAAACCCAAAAACTCCAAAAATTATTGCTAATCCCGGGAAAGTAGCTGCCCAAGGAGCTCTTTGTAAAGCAGCTCTTGCATCACTTAACATTGCTCCCCATTCTGGCTGGGGTGGTTGAGCACCAAGACCAAGAAAACTTAGTGCAGCCGCTTCTAAAATAGCATTAGCTATACTTAACGTTGATTGCACAATTAGAGGTGCTAATGCATTAGGTAATAAATGAAAAATAATTATTCTAATATCATTTGCTCCTAAAGCTCTAGCCGCATCTATATATTCAGATTCTCTAATAGATATTACTGAAGATCTTATTACACGCGCGAAACGAGGTATATTTATAATTCCAATAGCTAATATTGCATTCTTTAATTGAGGACCCAAAATCGTAACTATCGCAATAGCTAAAAGTATACTAGGAAATGCGAGTAGAATATCCATAGCTCGCATTATTATCATATCGATTATTCCTCCATAAAAACCAGCTAATATTCCCAATAAAGTACCTAAGACTAAAGCCATACTTATTGATAATAATCCTACTTTCAAAGATATTCTTGAACCATAAATAATACGGCTTAATATATCTCTACCCATTCCATCTGTCCCCATCCAGTGTTCTTTTGATGGTGCTTTATAACGATTTAATAGATTATCATCTAAAGGATCATAAGGGGCAATAAGTGGAGCAAATAGGGCGATAAATAACAATATACAGAGAAATATCAAACCGGTTCTTCCAACTCTATTCTTTAATAGTTTAAACCAGGCTTCAACCCAAATATTATTTACTTTATTAATATTTTTAGCCATATAAATCCTCCTTAATTATATTCAATTCTAGGGTCAATAGTTATATATAATAAATCTACCAATAAATTGACTAATACAAAAACTAAAGAAAAAAACAAGATGACTCCCTGTACTATTGGGTAATCTCTTTTATAAATTGCATCAATTAAAAACTTACCTAAGCCTGGCCATGAAAAAATTGTTTCAGTTAAAATTGCCCCACCCAAAAGTATACCAACTTGCAGACCTATTACTGTAATTATGGGTATAAAAGCATTTTTTAACCCATGTTTTAAAACAACCACTCTATTTTTTAAACCCTTGGCATAAGCTGTTCTCATATAATCTTTTTTGAGTACCTCTAACATACTAGACCGCGTCATTCTTGCAATCATTGCCATTGGTATGCTCCCTAAAGCTAATGACGGTAGAATCAGATGTTTAAAGGAATCGACAAGAGCTTTATAATTACCTTGCAAAATACTATCTAAAATATATAAATTAGTAATGTTATTTAACTCTACACCTATAGTCAATCTGGAAGAAGCAGGTAACCATCCTAAGTTTACAGCAAATAACCAAATTAACATTAGTCCTAACCAAAATATCGGCATAGATACTCCTATTAAAGCACCTAACATACATAAACTATCAAACCAAGAATTATGTCTAACTGCTGCTAAAATACCAATCGGAACCCCAATAAATGTAGCAAAAAACATTGCAAAAATAGTAAGTTCTATTGTTGCGGGAAATCTCTGAGAGATCTCAACCAGTACTGGGTTTTTGCTCATTATCGAGCGGCCCATATCAAGATGAAGTAAGCGATTCACATATTTAATAAACTGTATATGTAAGGCCTCATTTAAACCCAAACTTTCTCTTACCAATGCCACTTGTTCTTTACTAGCTTTTTCACCTAACATTGAAATTGCTGGATCACCAGGTATAAAATGAATTAATAAAAATATTAAAATTAATACACCAATTAGTACAGGTATTAATGCAAATAATCTCTTAATGATGTAATTTAACAATTAATAATACCTCCTCTATTGTGTTAAGTTGTAATCCTGATGTACTCAAAATAAACATTCTCAATTAAAGACTCATAAATATATCTGAAAAATATTCTAGGATATAATAATTTTTATATTGATTTTCTATAAAATATATCTTATATACATATCCATAAAAATTTAAAATCTCTATTTTTTTATTAAATGAAGGTTTTATATTATGTAAACATTTTAATATAACACTATAACTGATTTTTTATAAATGAGATTGCGGTATAACACCGCAATCTCATAAAAGTCAACTACTATTCTAACCAAACATGAGTTAAAGTCTCTCCTGTAGTTGGACTAGGTATATAATTATTAACACTTGTTTTTGCTGCAATTGGAGGAGTAGAATGGACTAACCATATTGCAGGAATATCTTCATGAATTATCTCTTGAGCTTCTTTATATAATTCGATTCTTTTGTCTCTATCAGTAATTTGTTGTGCTTCCACTAATACTTCATGTAATTCTTCGCTTTTGTAATTATTATTACTGGTGTTTTTATCCCAAAGAGCATATAAGAAATTATCTGGGTCACCATTATCTCCAGTCCAACCTTGCAAGTAAGTTTCTGCTTCATTCTCTTCAGATTCAACAATTTTTGCTAAATAAGTACTCCAATCATAAGTAATTAATTTACCATTTACATTGATATCTTTCAAATATGATTGAATAGCTTGACCTATTAGTTTTCCTTTAGGCATATATGGTCTAGGAACTGGCATATACCATAAATCAAATTCAAATCCATCCGGATAACCAGCTTCAGCTAGTAATTCTTTTGCCTTTTCTGGATTATATTCATAGTCTTCTACTTCATCATTATAACCCCATAAAGAAGGCGGCATTGGATTTTTAGCAGGTTCTGCTAATCCTGCATAAAAAGCATTAATTATTTCTTCTTTGTTAATTGCATGGGCAAATGCTTTTCTAACTCTTATATCATCAAAGGGCTCTTTTGCAAAATTCATTGCAAAATAACCTATATTAAAACTAGGTCTTAATATGACTTGTAAATTTTCTTTGTCTTTTGCTCCTTCTACATCTTCAGGTGATAAACCAGTCATAACATCTATAGATCCAGTTTGTAACTCCATATATCTCGCACTATTATCAGGAATAGATCTATAAACTAATTGATCTACATAAGGTCTACCATCCCAATAATCCTCATTTGCTTTCAATACTATCTTTTCACCCATTTGCCATTCAACAAACTCAAATGGCCCACTTCCAACTGGATGTTTAAAGAAATCTTCTCCCCATTTTTTGATTGCAGTTGGACTTGCTATTGGGAATATAGGCATTGCTAAATTACTAAGAAAAGGTCCCATAGGTTCTCTTAAGATAAACTTAACAGTATATTCATCAACAGCTATAATTTCTTTTATTAATGATGCCTCATCATAACCGCCAAACATATACGTATAATAACCAAAAGTACCATTATGGTAAGGATGGTCAGTATTTTGCCAGCGTTCAAAATTAAATTTAACAGCTTCAGCATTTAATACTGTGCCATCATGAAAGTTTACACCCTCTCTTAAATTGAAGACCCATGTCTTCGCATTATTAGATACTTCCCAACTTTTTGCAATTGAAGGTATAACTTCTGTAGTTCCAGGTTTATATCTTGTAAGAGTATCATATATTTGTCTCATTACTTTTTGAGATTCTCCATCAGTAACATTTGCAGCATCGAGTCCAACGGAATCCGAACCCCTTCCAACGATTAATGTTCCACCATATTTACCATCAGAAGCATAAACACTAACGCTCAAAATTAAAACTAATACTGATACTAATAATAAACTATAATACTTTTTCTTCATTTTTTTCCTCCTTTTGGGTTTTATAACATTTTTTCAAATTTAGCTTGTCAATTTTTGTTTTATATAACCCCTCCTATTATATTATTCTTGAGGGGGGCTCCCCTCAAATAACAAATACAATCTGAAATCTTGCTGTTTAATCAAAAAGCTAATAGTTATCCAGTAAGTATACTAAATTTACATGATTGACCTTAAAAATTACTCATGAATATTTACCTTTTGTATACTATTTCTTCATTTAGCAAACCAAAATTGAACATTTTCAATTAAGATATAAATTTTTAATTTTCTGAAATTTAATATTAAAAAAATTGATGCTTTTATA
>CAYSHP010000130.1:0-4158 GCA_964430875.1 uncultured Halanaerobiales bacterium | reverse complement strand
AATAATGAATTTAGTTTCTTAAACTTTATATCCCTTTTTAATATTAAAAATACACTAATGACAAATGCTAAAGCAATTAACTTATTCATATTTAATAAAAAAGGATTTAAAGGATAGCTATAATAACTTAATATATATCCAAAGCCAATAGATAGTATTAATAATAGGCCTGATAAAATCATTTTTTACTTATATTCATAGAATTTTTAAATCTCCTTCTTTTTTTAATTATCTGTTTTTATCATTTCCGATAAAGTTATATCTGGATGGTGGTATCTAGGTTTCTTATTTGTTCCTTCTTTAAACTGAATAGCTTTTTGAGGGCACCACTGTAAGCAGGCAAAACACTGTTCACAGTTATGTAACCACTGAGGCTTATCTTGACTTATTTTAATATTATCTGCTGGACATATTTTTTCACACACACCACAACTATTACAACTTGGCTCTACTTTAAAACCATGGTCCATGTATTTAAGTGCTTCCTGCATGGTTAAGCCCTTATAGTTATTATACCCCGCTACTTTAAGCCATATATACTTTTGTAGAGTATCTTTTAAGTTTAAATAATCAACTAGTTGCTCAATTAATTCTGCTTCTGTTTCTATTTTGGCTTCTTTTTGTTTATTGATTATCTCTGCTATTTGCTTTGATTTGTGTTTCCATTCATTAAAAAGTATGTTTTTTTCTTTTTCATTTATTTCTCTTAAGGTAAATGAACTAAAGAAATTAAAAATATTTTTTGATGGATTTATATAATTAAAGGGCATTTCAATTGCAAAACCTGCCCTTAATTGCCCGTTTTTATTGTTTAACATTTCTTTTAAATATTTTAATGATATTCCCGGACTATCACCATATGTACAGATCGCAAAGATATACTTGTCTTCTAGAACTGTTAATTTATTAATAAATTTCCTAACAATATTTGGAACTCCCTGATGATAGACAGGGAATACTATTCCTAGTACTTTGGAATTAATTTCTATTAAAGGCTTATTTACTTTGCTAGGAATTGCAATTAATTCTGCCTCTATTAAATTAGCTGTATCTTTAGCTACAGCCAGGGAATTACCGGTTCCGGTGAAATAATAAATTGTTTTATCCATTAAAAAAACTCCTCAAAAATATATAGTTTTATATATTTTCATTTCGCTACAAATATTATTTCTCCTTTGTATCTATGTTATATTCTACAGACAATAAAAAATAGGAAAGGATAAACTTAACATTATCGTTTTATCCCTTCCTATTTTTGGTTTGTTATTAATAAAACCTAAAGAATTTAATGTGATAAAAATTATTACAAACAGAGAAACCGTCTGTAATACACCAAATATCCAAAATATATTTTTCTTCAAAAATATCTCCTCCTGTTAAATTTATGTTTAATAAAAAACCGAAACTAAAAAATAGATATCATTAATTATAATTTTAACTAATTCTTTCTATTCTTCTTAATGCCTTTAAATAAACATTTTTAACCCCATTGTTTTTTTCTACATTAACAATTTCTTTGATTTTAGGTAACAGGTCCTTTTGAATATTTTTATTATTTATCAGTATTTCCGCTAATCCATAAGCAGCACACCACCTTACCACAGTATTGTTTTTATAGGTCTCTTCGGTATTTTTAAGTAATTCTGGAATAGCCTTAGCTACTTCTTTGGGATAACTTTCAGCTAAATTACCAATTGTCTCTTGGATACCCCATTTAACACGAGGTGCATTATAGTTTATATATTCAATTAGAAGATCAATATAAGGATAAAGAATATCTGGTCTCTGTTTAGCAATATACTTCATAGCATTTGCACAGGTGCCTTTTTTTACATCAGAAGTCATAATGAAATAGCTGATAAAGTCTTCAGCTCTTATTTCTTCTTCAATAACCATATTTACTATCTTTTGACTTTTTTCTTTAGGCTTTAGATTGGAAATTAGAATCTTTTCTATTCTTTCCACTTTTACCGCCTCCATCTTTTCAACATTGGAATGAATTTCCTGGTCTCCTCAATTTGTTCTGCAGGTATATGCATTTCTTTCATAGCTTCTGTTGTTTTTGCAATCATTTCTCTAACGGTTATCTCTGGTTCTATAAAATGACCATTTTGATAACAGTATTTACAGTATTCAATATTTTTTGTGCCATCAATATTTGTACCATAATCATCTGTATTTACTAAAGGCATTGCACAGCTTTGACAATAGTTCATTTCAGGATGTCTTTCTTCCATTTATAATGCCTCCTCTCAATATGAAATTTAAGTGGACTATTGGCTATCACATTCTATTTGAACTTTCACGAATTTCAAAACTTTTTGTTTATCAGTTATATTAGGATAATATTTATCAAAGGATTTAATAGCAGCACCTGTTATTAGTACTTTAAGTGTATGATGAGTATTTTTAGTTAGTTCATAAAATGATTTTTGTTTTAGATCTAAAATTAGGTTTAACCTTTGCAATTTTTCCCGGCTTATTTAGTATATAAAAAGAAAAAGTGATTAACCTATTCTTTATAAGGTTAATGTATTTATTATAAATTTTCTCAAACTTATTATTTTTTGATAAACATAAAGAGCAAATTATAAAACATTGTCGGCTGGGTCTCGAAAATTTAAGATCCAACCGAAACCAAAAATCGCATTTTAGGTGAGGTTATCTTACAGATATTTTCTTCTATCTTCCTTACATACTCAACAATATCATGCAAACCAATTGTGATATCGTTTCTAATATCTAGATAACTTTTAAATGTACACCTCCATCACATAACTATTCCATCTTGCCCAGTTTTTATCACATAATATTTCATTTCACCATTTAAAGCATCCCATTTAGAAAACTTCCGGCTGAACACTTTTTCATAATTTTTTAAAAAGATACTACTGTCTCACTTTAATTATACATATTTCAATCATAAGTTAATCTCAAACTATTTGATAAGGATTATAAAATACAATTAAGTCTGCTAATTGGGATATATTAATTCAGATAATACGAATAATAAAACAAAAAGACCGATGATGGTAGCAATATATACTAATACACAGTGGTCTTTTTGTTTAATGATGCTTAATAAGCCTGTTATAAAAGTTGAGATACCTGCTATTGCTGCAATCAAGTTAGGATCGTTAATCTAAGTTTACTAAAAAAAGTATCTCCACCTCTTTCACCCATTTCCACAAAGATAAAAAATATTCTTAAGAAAATAAAAAATAAGATTAGTAAAATTATTGACCAGATACCAAATTTTCGTCGGGGAAATAATTTGATTTTCATTTTAAACACCTTTTTTCTTCTTCTATACAATCTAATTATACCTACAATAAAATTTGTTCTAGGAACTTCTTTAATATACTCTTGATATTCTTCACCAAATTTATCTATTTCAAACTTATCTGTTAACCAGATATCTATTAAAAGCAAGATCATTATTTTTATGCCTATAATAATTACCCAGAGATCCTGAGAGATTAAAAGTAGCGCTAAACTAAATAGGATACCAGCTGTATATTGGGGATGTCTAACTATAGAATAAAGACCAGATGTTACTAATTTAGTGGTGTGGACATAACTTTTTCCTTTTTTAACTCCACCTTTTTTCTTTAAAGTATAAATCGCTAACCAGCCAAAAATAAGTGAAATTACCCAGATCAAACATCCTAAAAACATTACATAAGTCAGACCCATTACATTAATTTTTTCCTTAAATATGACCAAAATAATCTGCATGAGCAATAACGGCACCCAAAATATAGATAAAATATATTTTTTCCAGTTATCCATACTAAAATTACTCCTTTTTAAAATATTAACAAACTATTAAATCAAATATTTGTGCTTGACTTTAATCTTATAATGTTATATATTTTTAACATAAAGTGATATATTTATAACATTAGGGGGATTATTATGAAGAAAAATTGGCTTAAATATTTAGGACTAATAGGACTAGTAGGACCTTTGGGATTGTTTACTAAAAATCCTAGTTTTTATGGTTTTTTTGGCTTTTTCGGATTTTTTGGTTTTACAAATATAAAATCAGATGAAAGGTTGGAATAAAATATTAACAAGGCAGCTAGAAATACCTTTTTTACTACAATGATAGTGTTGGTCTTAACAATTATCATCGGTAGTCTAACTAAAAATTTA
>CAYSHP010000129.1:0-4208 GCA_964430875.1 uncultured Halanaerobiales bacterium | reverse complement strand
ATAATTCCCACCGGATTTTAAGTCCGATGCGTCTGCCAATTCCGCCACCCCGGCAATTATATTTTATTCTTGCGACAATAAATATTATAGCATTATGGTATAATACTGTCAAGAGGAAATATTTGGTATATTTGCATTTTTAATCTTCCTTTTCTTTCAATAAATCTGTATTTTAAAACTGATTAATTATTTATAAATTAAAAAGTATATACATAGATTATTTGAAACAAACCGTTAAATCAGACTCTGTCCAATCATAAACCAACTTAACTTCACCAATATTTGTAGGCAAAATTAAGGGGATTTTATTCTGAAAAGACTTTTTATCATTTTTCATTGAACTTAATATATCTTTAACTTTAACTCCCAGGGGAAGCTCAGTCGGTAGACCAACTTTTTTAAGGACCTTTATTAGTCTTTTTACATGCGTTTTATCAATTAGCCCACGCTCATAAGCTATTTTACTATTACATACCATCCCGATTGCTACCGCTTCGCCATGACGATATTTTTTATAATCATAAATATTTTCCAAAGCATGGCCTATGGTATGTCCAAAATTTAATACCTTTCTTATTCCTTGTTCCTTTTCATCCTTTTGTACTATTTCTCCCTTTAGTTGACAGGAACCATAAATTAATTTGATTAAAACAGAAAAATCAAGCTTTAGAATTAACTCTGAATTTTCTTCTATATAGGTAAAGTAATCAGCATCTAAAGCCATCCCATGTTTGCTGACTTCACCCATCCCAGACTTAAACTCATCTTTTTTAAGGGTAGTTAAAGTACTTACATCTATTAAAACAAAGGCAGGTTGATAAAAAGCTCCTATAAGATTTTTACCCTTACTGTGATTAACAGCTACTTTACCACCAATACTACTGTCTACCTGTGCTAATAGGGTAGTTGGTAGTTGTACAAAGTTAATCCCGCGCATATAGGTAGCCGCTACAAAACCAGCTAAATCTCCCACTACTCCTCCCCCTAGACTGATAATCAGACTACTTCTATCCATCTTATGTTCTAGCAATTGATCATAAAATTTTTCCGCATATTCTAATGTCTTATACTGCTCACCATCTGGCATAAGTCCATAAGTAGGATCTAAATTGGCTTTTTTTAGACTATTGATTACTTGCTTACCATATAGTGGAAATACAGTGGGGTTAGAGATCACAAAAGTTTTTTTAACTTGGGGTAGTTTTTCTTTAATCTTAGTTCCAACTTTATCTAGATTTTTTTCTCCGATGATTATATTATAACTTTTTTCTCCCAAATTCACACATAATTTATTGCTCACTTTTTTAACCATCCTCTCAATAGTTCTTTACATAATCTTGATAGGCCTGATAGTTTCGGATTATCTCTTTTATACTGTCTCCACCGAACTTTTTACTAAAAGCTTTTGCTAAAACAGATGACACTACTGCTTCACCTACAATACTGGCTGAAGGAACAGCACAGACATCACTTCGTTCTTTACTGGCACTTCTTTCGCTTTTACTCTCTAAATCAACTGAATGCAGAGGCTTTTTTAAGGTCGGAATTGGTTTCATAGCTATCTGGATAATTAGAGGTTCTCCATTGCTCATTCCACCTTCTATACCTCCTGCATTATTGCTTGTCCTATAAAACCTTGTTTTATCATGATCATAGTAAATCTCATCATGGACCTTAGAACCTTTATGTTCTGCACTTTTAAAACCCGTCCCAAACTCTACAGCTTTAATAGCTTGAATACTCATTAAAGCCTGGGCTAGTTTTCCATCTAGTTTTTCATCCCAGTGTACATGGCTGCCTAATCCAATTGGTAGTCCAAAAACTAAAAGTTCTACTACTCCTCCAATTGAGTTCCCTGCCTGCTTGGTTTCATTAATTAGGTTAATCATTTCTTCTTCAATTTCTTTGTCCCCACAGCGCAGAGGAGATTCTTCAACTTTATCAAAATACTTTTTAATATCTTTTTGGCTCAATTCATTATTTTTTATCCTGTTTATTTCCCGTTTTTCCCAGGCAGAAGCCTTAACCGAACCAATTTGAATAACATGACTAAAAACTTTTATAGCAAATTTATCTAAAAATTGTTTACATATAGCCCCAACTGCAGTTCGAATAGCAGTTTCTCTTGCACTGGCTCTTTCTAATATATTTCTAAGGTCCCGGCTATTATATTTAATAGCACCTGGCAGATCTGCATGACCGGGACGCGGTTTAGTCATAGGATCCTTTTTTTCTTCATCAATTGGTTCTATTGACATTTCTTTTTGCCAATTTTTCCAATCTTTATTTTCTATAACGAGGGCAATAGGACTGCCGAGGGTTTTGCCATGTCTAACACCAGAGGTAATTTCAACCCGATCTTTTTCAATATCCATTCTGCCACCTCGTCCATAACCACCCTGTCTTCTGATTAGTTCTTGGTTAATTAAGGATTTTTTTATTCTTAATCCGGCCGGTACTTGCTTAATAATAGCCGTAATTTCTTTCCCATGTGATTCACCGGCTGTAAGATATGTAAACATTTACAAATCCTCCTTTTGTAAGGCAACTGATTGTTTAAAAATTTCTCTAAAAATCTTTTTAATTTGTTTTGAAGAATAAGGTCCTTTATACTGACTAATGATTTTATTTAAAATTTCATCTTCTCTATCTTTATCAACAATAGGCATTCCTTTTTTTTGTTTTATCTTCCCAATTTTTTTGACTACTTTACCACGAGAGGATAGTATTTTTAAAAGTTCCTGGTTTAATTGATCAATTTCTTTTCTTAATTCTTTTAATTCATCTTTCATCTTATTTTTCCTCCTGTAATAATTTGTTTTTAAACTGATGGGCTTTTTGAAAATATGCATAGAGGGCTGTTCGGTCTTCATTTGCTAACATTTCTTTAACCTGGACTAACTCTTCTAAATAGTCATCAAAGATCTGCTCTAAATTTTCTCTGTTAGATATACAAATATCCACCCATAGTTTCGGAGAACTGGCTGCTATGCGGGTAGTATCATTAAAACTGCCGGCCGCTAAATCAAATATTTTATGACTATCATTGCAACCACTAATATTATTAATTAAAGAAAAGGCTATAAGATGTGGTAAATGACTTATATAACCGACCAGCAAATCATGCTTTTTTTCTCCCATGACTTTAACATTACTACCAATTTTATCAATGATATTAGATAGATTAGTAACCTCTGTTTCCGCTGTCTCTTTAAGGGGAACCAAGATGAAAGGGGCATCTAAAAATATGTCAGGATCTGCCCAGTGAACTCCGGCCTTTTCTGAACCGGCCATGGGATGGCCACCAATAAAGTTAAGTTCTGGTCTTGCTTTAATCAGTTGTTTAGCTTGTTTTATAACATCTCCTTTGATTGAGCCTACATCAAATACCAGACTTCCGCTTTTGGCATATTTTTGAACTTCATTTAATATATTATTTATATTACTAACCGGTACAGCAATAACTATTAAATCAGCATTTTTAAGCCCTTTTTTAAGATCAGTATATCCCTGCTCAATAATTCCCCTACTTTGCGCTTCTTTTAAAGATTTACGATTAACATCTACACCCACAATCTTCTGACAAATATTTTCTCTTTGAAAAGCGGCAGCTAAGGAACCTCCAATTAATCCTACTCCAATAATGGTTACCTGCTTAAGATTATTCATTAAAGAAGGACCTTTCGAGTAGATACATTTCTTTTTAAGATCTGAGCTATTTTAGCTACTTCCTCCATTAATGTATTAAAGTTATCGAAGGTAAGTGATTGCGCTCCATCTGAAAGAGCGTTTTCGGGATTAGGATGAACCTCTATGATAAGTCCGTCAACCCCACTGGCCACTGCAGCACGTGCCATAGGTGTTACCAGGCTCCATTTGCCTGTTCCATGGCTGGGATCTACTATAATTGGTAGATGACTTAGTTCGTGTAATAGGGGTACAGAACTCAAATCAAGAGTATTACGAGTATCTTCACTGAAAGTTCTAATACCTCTTTCACATAAAATCACATCATAGTTACCTTCTTTCATGATATATTCAGCGGCTAAAAGCCATTCTTTAATAGTAGAGGACATACTTCTTTTTAACATAACTGGTGTATCTAACTTACCCGCAGCCTTCAAAAGAGGATAATTTTGCATATTGCGAGCCCCAATTTGAATGATATCAGTATATTGATTAACTAAATCTAATTTATTAATATCTAT
>CAYSHP010000128.1:0-4251 GCA_964430875.1 uncultured Halanaerobiales bacterium | reverse complement strand
GGGGTCTTTTTAATAACCTGAAAGTATGGTCTTTTAAAGACCGCAATCGCCGTGAATATATCACACCCAAAGGGTGGTGTTGCGGATCCAATCGCCGCCTGTAAGGTTACAAGAGTACCAACTAATACCGGATCAATTCCTAAGGACGTAACTACAGGTTTAAAGATTGGAGTTAAAATCATAATAACTACAATCGGGTCAACAAACATACAACCAATAAAGAAAGCTACAGCTATTACAAATAGTACCCAAACCTGAGTTGGTTGAGTTCCAATTATCCCTGGTAATATCTGTTGAGGTATCCTGGCCAGTGAAATCAACCAGGAAAAAGCCACCCCAGCTCCCACCAGGATGAAGACAACACCGGTAACTAAGCCCGTTGATAATGCAATATCTTTAAGATCAGTAATTTTTAGGTTTCTATAAACTAATATTTCTACTACTGCCGCATAAAACACTGAGGCAGCTGCCGCTTCAGTCGGGCTGAAAAAACCTGAATAAATACCACCAATTATAATTGCAGGAAAGCCAAAAGCAACTAAGGCCTTTTTGGTAACTTCCCATCTTTTAGACCAGCTTGATTTTTCATGTGTAGGTATATCATGTATCCTTGCATAAAAGTAACTATAAACGGCAAACATGAATAATATTAAAAGTCCTGGACCAATACCAGCTATAAACAACTCTCCAATCGATGTACCACTTACAACCCCATATACGATCATACCAATACTGGGCGGTATTAAGAGCGCGATATCACTTGAATTTATAATCAAAGCCGTGGTAAAGGAGTCATCATAACCATCTCTTAAAAGATATGGTCGCATGGTTCCACCAATTGCTACCACAGTCGCCTGGGTTGAACCTGAAATTGCACCAAAAAAAGTACAGGCTGCTGCGGTCGTAATTGCCATTCCACCTTTAACATGGCCAACAAATACTTTTACAAAATCTACTAATCTATTCGACATTTCCCCTGCAGACATAATATCAGCCGCTAAAATAAACATCGGAACTGCTATAAGTGAAGCAGGTAAAATACCGGCTATCATCTGCTGTATTAACACTGTTGAACTAAAACCAGGATAAAAGAAGTGTATTATTACTAACGGTGCTGTAAGTAGTGGTATCATCATTGGAAAACCTAAGAAAAGCAAGACAATCATTATTGTTCCCATTAATGCCAGCATCCAACTCATCTCCTTAATTCAAATATTTATTAAACATTTTTTAACTAATTAAAGAATCATCTTCACTCATTGCAGATTCCAAATCTTCATATTCCGATTGTTCTTCAAAAGAAATCCATACTTCATCTTCCAATAAATTTCTAATAAAGGCTAGTGTGTAATGTATATCGGTCATTAGCAGTCCGATCGGTACCCAAATCCAGATTAGGTATAAAGGTACCCTCATTACAGGACTCATCCGGCCATTTAAAAATACATTGTAAACATAAATGGTAGATAGGTATGTTACATAATACATTATCAGGGCTGTTCCACCAGTCATAATATATACCAGAATTTTCTTAATTTTCTTGTTAGCAATATCGAAAAAAGCTGACATTCGAATATGCCTGCCATTCCGGGCAGCATAACTAGTACCTAAAAAGGTAATTATTACAATTAAAAACTCATTTATTTCAGTTGCAAATGATAAACCCTGACCAAAAAAGTTTCTGGAAACCACATTAATCACAGTTAAAGAAGCCATCATTATTACACCATATGCTAAAACATATTCTTCAAATTTCCTTATTATATTATTGAATTTGTTCAAAAAATCCATCATACTATCACCCCTTTTTAAGGTGTTAAAAATAACCACCTGCACATATTTTATTTTGTAAAAAGTTTTCTAGGGAAATCAACAAATGTTTCACAACCGTTTTCTGTTACATAGAATGGTTCACTGTTTTCAAAGCCAAATTGATCTAACCAAATTCCAGGCATAAAATGAAAAGTCATTCCCGGTTTTAAAATTGTCTTATCTCCCGGTCTTAAACTAGCAGTATGTTCTCCCCAATCAGGTGGATAATTTAAGCCATAGGAATAACCAACTCTTGATTCTTTTACAACCTTACTGCCTGCAATTGATTCTCTCCATTTTTCTTCTACTTCCTCACAGGTAACCCCGGGTTTAATAAAATCAAGGGTTTTATTTAAACCATTTACCACTACTTTGGCGATATCTGATAAATCAGCGGGAGGTTCGCCAATATATAATGTTCTAGAAAGCGGTGCATGGTATTTGTACTTACTACCTGCAAGTTCTAATAAAACTACGTCCCCTTTTTGGTATTTACGGTCTGTCCAAGTTAAATGAGCAGTTGAGGTTCTTTCAGCTGACGGCATAATTGGAGCTATAGCTGTATAATCTCCCGTAAATTCTTCTGTACCGCTGATTTGTGCCTGGTATACTTTACCGGCTGCATCTCCTTCTCTTACTCCCACATCAATACTGTCAATGGCAGTCTGCATTGTTTTCTCAACTATTTTAGCTGCCATCTTCATGTACTCTAATTCCTGTTCACTTTTAATCTGTCTAACAAGGGGAATTACCCTATTTGCATCTTTTAATTCAGCTTCAGGCAGATTTTCTTTGATAGAATTGTAAGCCCGGGGAGTAAAATAATAGTTATCCATTTCTACTCCAATTTTGGCATCCTCATAACCCATCTCTTTTAAAATATCTGACATAAAATCCATAGGATGTTTAATTAAAGACTGTACATAATCATCCTGATAACCTATGATATTCTCCTCATCTAACCAGGTAGTTATCTTTGCCCCATTACTGTCCTGTTCTCTTCCAAACCAGATCGGTTGTTCTCTATCGATGAATATTAATACTCCCTGATGTACATAAAATGACCAGCCATCATAACCAGATACATAGTTCATATTGGCTGGATGTGTAGCCAAAAGAACTTCCAAGCCGTTTTTATCCATTAATTCTTTTATTCTTCTTAACCTTTGTTTAAACTCACTTGTTTTAAATATACTCATTTCTATCTCTCTCCTCGTTTCGATTCCACTATATTAAAAAACAAGTTATTATCTACATTACTGCCTGTAGTAATGATAACAGATTTCTCTCCTAGATAATCTATTTTGTCATTTAAAATTGCAGCAGTTCCTACTACTGAAGCACCTTCCAGCACAAAATGTTCTTTTTCATAAGTATAAAACATAGCTTTTTCTATCTCTTCTTCTGAAACCAAAACTATTTCGTCTACATATTTTTTTACCATCTCAAAAGTATATTGATTATCTAAAAGTATCCCACCTTGCAAACTGTCTGCTAAACTATCGCTTTCATCAATTTGAACTGGTTTGCCTGCTTTTATGCTTTCATACATGGCAGCTCCATTTTCCATGCTAATACCATATACTTTACAATCAGGATTTAAAGATTTAATAACGAAAGCAATTCCACTAATTAATCCTCCCCCACTGAGAGGTACTATTATACTATCTAATTTTGGTATTTTTTCTATTATCTCGAGGCCAATCGTACCTTGACCACAGATAATATGTTTATTGTCAAAAGGAGGTACGACTGCCCTGTTTTCTGTATTAGATAGATCATTAGCTTTTTTTTGTGCTTCATCTTGGCTGTTGCCATAGATAACTGGCTGACCACCTGAACTTTTGATCCCCCGAATCTTATTTTCAGGCACATTTTTTGATACACAAATTTTAGCATCTGTATTTAATTTTTTAGCTACATGAGCAGTCGCTCTACCGTGGTTTCCAGTAGAATATGTTGTCAGTCCATTTTTTAACTTTTCCTCACTGAGGTGTTTAGCAAAATTGGTTGCACCTCTAACTTTAAAGCTTCTTGTATCCTGCAAGAACTCTAATTTATAGTAAATATCTGTATTATACCGTTTAGATAAATCATTAGATTTATATAATGGTGTTTTTCTAGCTATATCATAAATTAAATTACTTGCTTCAAATATATCTGCCATCTTAATATCTCTTACCATAAATATGACCACCCTTTGACGAGATCAAATTACTCATGTGCGATAACATCTATTTCTACATCTAGATTTGCATCCAAACCTTTAACTGCCATCGCAATTCGGGCTGGTGGGATTTCAAAGTCAAAGAATTCTTTATATACTTCATCCATTTCTTTTTTATCATCCATATTAGAAATATATACACCAACTTTTAATACATTTTCCATACTAGAACCAGCTTCTTCTAATATATTTTTTATATTATTTAAAATATG
>CAYSHP010000127.1:0-4584 GCA_964430875.1 uncultured Halanaerobiales bacterium | reverse complement strand
GGTTGTGTAACAATGGCTACTGTTACCACCCGTCTCTTAGGTTCGAAAAGAGAGAAAATAATTGCTATCTTTTTATTAGGATTAGCTATTCCCTGTTCAGCACAATTAGGAGTTATTGCAGGACTGATAGCTCCTTTAGGCCTAGATTACTTTATTATATATGTAGTTACTATATTTGCGGTTTATGCAGTTACCGGTACTTTTTTAAACAAAGTACTTCCCGGAGAATCAACTGATTTATTAATTGATTTACCTCCGATTAGAATGCCTGAAATTAAAAATGTCCTGCAAAAGACATATTTAAAGTCTAAATACTTTATATTTGAAGCTGGACCAATCTTTGCTTTAGGTGCAGTCGGAATTACTTTAATGAAAGAGTTTAGAATATTAGATTGGATTAAAGAAATGGTCGCTCCCCTGGTGGTAGGTTGGCTTCAACTGCCTAAAGATGCCACAGAAGCATTTATCATGGGGATTATCAGAAGAGACTTTGGGGCAGCTGGTTTAAGCTCGCTGGCCTTAACAAATGATCAGACCTTAGTAGCTTTAATCGTATTAACCTTGTTTGTACCCTGTATAGCTGCTATGTTAGTTATGATTAAAGAACAGGGAATCAAACAGGCAGCTATGGTCTGGATCGGCAGTTGGGTGGCAGCCTTTACAGTTGGTGGCCTTGTCGCTTTATTTATCTAAAGGAGGTTTTTTATGCAGTGTACTACTGATGGAAAAAGGATCTGTCCCACCTGTGGGAATGAGATAAATGATCCTGATATTATGAAATGTCCAAGGTGTAACAATCTTTTAATTTTAAAATGTTCAGAATGTAAAAAGTGTAGTCTTTTTAAGAAAATTTAACAAAAAATAAAAGAGTAAACTGGGATAAGTTACTCTTGAATATATTCGTTTAATATAATATAATAACCTCGGATGACATCCTTTATGGAGTCATACTATTTTAAATATATAAATCTAAGATTGGATGTCAAAAATATAACTACCTGGATCCTAAAAAAGGACCGGGATAGGAGGATAAGAAGAAATGAATTTATCAACTAGAAAAATAGTTATTTCAGGAATGCTAGGGGCTATTTCAATTATCTTAGGAGCTACTGGATTGGGTTTGATTCCTGTACCAACTCCCGCCGGGCATGCTACGATTATGCATGTACCAGTAATTATTGGGGGAGTACTAGAAGGTCCTGTTGTGGGATTTTTCATAGGCTTGATTTTTGGAATTTTTAGTTTTATTAGAGCAACTAATCCGATCTTTGCTGATCCCTTAATTGCAGTTCTACCGAGATTATTTATTGGAGTAGGTTCTTATTATATCTATTATTTATTGAAAAAATATAATGTTAGTTTTGCCCTAATATTAGCGGGAATAATTGGTACTTTAATCAATACCGTCTTTGTATTGGGCCTGGCAGTGTTAAGAGGCTATTTACCTTTTAAAGCCGCTGCTTCAGTTGCCGTTTTACACGGAATACCAGAAGTAATTTTAGCCGCAGTAATTGTTGTCATTGTGGGTAAGGCGATCTTAAGTATTCAAAATCCTTCAGGGGCAAAATAATCAAATTTAAACATAACCCTATTTATATTATCAGACTACTAAAAGCCCTTGCAAAAGGGCTTTTTTAACTTTGGAGATGATTAAAATGAGTATTATAACAATTGGAGACTGTGTAGTTGATTATTATCCCAATCTAGACCAAGAATTTATCGGTGGTGGAGGTTTAAATAATGCAGTATATTTAAAGGATAAAGATTTTGATTCAGAATTGATGGGTATTATTGGAGATGATATAAGAGGTAAAAAAATTTTGGATTATCTTAAACATAAAGGTTTTGATCTAACTAGAATTAAAGTTAGAAATGGAGATACAGCCTTAGCGATAATTAAAAAAGTAGATGGAGATTATGAGATAGACAGAGTTCAAGAAGGCATAAAAAAGAAATATAGATTTAGTAGAGAAGATATTAAAAATGTTAAAAATTATGATATTGTACATACTAATATATATAGTCATGTTACTCACCTATTACCTTATCTTAAAGAGAACAATGATCTAATTAGTTTTGATTATTCCTTTAAAGTAGATTATGAAAGATTGAAAGAACTATCAGAGTATATAGATATTTTGTTTGTCAGTAAAAATAATGTTTTGAAAAAAGAGTTTTTACAACTTAAAAAATATGATATTGATTACATTATCCTTTCTTCCGGCAGCGAAGGTTTTATTATCATACATAAAGGGCAAGAGTACTATAAAGAACCGGTGGGTAAGTATATTAAAGACAGCACTGGGGCCGGAGATACTTTAATTGCCGAAGTACTAGCTGGAATTCATGAAAACATAAACATAAGTGATATAATTGATACTGCTGCTCAAAAAGCTTATGAAACCTGTTTGAAAATAGGTCCTTATCACGACTCTTTAAATTAATTTTTTTGTTATGTGATATAAATCATAGAACTAAATATAAATTCTCCATATAATTGTTATTGTAATAAACAAATGCGAAAATAAAAAGGAGGATTATTTATATGCCAATGTTTTGTTATCAATGTCAAGAAGCAGCTGGCAATGAAGGTTGTACAGTTAGAGGGGTTTGTGGTAAAACAGAGGATGTAGCAAACTTACAGGACTTACTTATTTATGTACTAAAAGGAATTTCATATTATGCCCAGAAAGCCAAGGAATATGGTGTAGATTTAGATCAACAGACTGGTCCTTTTATCATGAAAAAACTATTCTCAACTATTACAAATGCAAATTTTGATGCCTCAAGATTTGAAGAAAACATACAAGAAGCTTTAGAATTAAGAGAAAGTGCTAAAAATGAATTCATGAAAGCATATAAGAATGAAACAGGTGAAGAATTTACTGAAGAGGTACCGGAGGCAGCCACCTGGTTCAGCGATAGTGTAGAAGACTTTTATCAAAAAGGTGAAGAAGTTGGTGTATTAAGCACTAAAAATGAAGACATAAGATCTTTAAGAGAGTTAATAACATATGGAGTAAAAGGAATAGCAGCTTATGCTGACCATGCATATATTCTTGATGAAAGTGAGTTAGAGTTATTTGATTTTATGCAAAAAGCATTAAAAGCCACTTTAGATGATAGTAAATCAGTTGAAGAATATATCAATCTAGTTATGGAAACCGGCGACTATGCAGTTAAAACCATGGCTTTACTTGATAAAGCTAACACAGAAAATTACGGTCATCCGGAACCAACTGAAGTAAATGTGGGAGTAAATGATAATCCAGCTATTTTAATCAGTGGACATGATCTAAAAGATATGGAAGAACTACTTAAACAGACTGAAGGTACAGGTATAGATGTATATACTCATGGTGAAATGTTACCAGCTAACTCCTATCCTGCTTTTAAAAAGTATGATCACTTTGTTGGTAACTATGGTAACTCCTGGTGGTTACAAAAAGAAGAGTTTGAGAAATTTAATGGACCAATTCTATTAACCACCAACTGCTTAGTACCACCTAAAGATTCTTATAAAGATAGAGTTTATACTACAGGTGTAGTTGGATTTGATGGTGTAACTCATATTGAAGGACGTCCTGAAGGTGGTCAAAAAGACTTTTCTGAAATCATTGAACATGCTCAACAGTGTGAGGCACCAACTGAATTAGAAACAGGTACTATTCCCGGTGGATTTGCACATGAAGCAGTCATGAATGTAGCAGATAAAGTAATTGAAGCAGTTGAAAATGGAGATATTGAAAGATTTGTGGTCATGGCCGGCTGTGATGGCCGTCATAATACTAGAGAATACTATACTGATGTAGCCAAAGAATTACCAGAAGAAGCAGTAATTTTAACAGCAGGTTGTGCTAAGTTTAGATACAACAAATTGGATCTTGGAGATATTGGTGGAATACCAAGGGTCCTTGATGCCGGTCAGTGTAATGATTCCTACTCATTAGTCTACATTGCCCAGCAGTTACAAGAGGCAATGGGAGTTGACGATATAAATGATCTTCCGATTTCATATGATATAGCCTGGTATGAACAAAAGGCCGTAACGGTTCTATTAGCCCTATTATCCTTAAATATTAAAGGAATCCGCCTAGGACCAACACTTCCTGCCTTCTTATCAGAAAATGTTGTAAAAGTCTTAGTTGAAAACTTTGATATTAAACCAATTGGTGAAGTAAAAGAAGATGTCGAAAAGATAATGGCAGGCGAGTAATTAAAGATAATTAGACTTCTAGGTTAGGTAGTTAAATATAGTATAAAAGCTTCAGCCCTTAATTGAGGGCTGGAGTTTTTTGTATTTATATACCAATAAAAAGAGGATTTAAAGGTTATACTGCAGAAATATATAAATATAATATAATTTCAAGAATATTCACTAATAACCATCATAGAGAGAGGTGATAATTTTTTTCTTATATATATTAATACATAAAACTAATTATCCTAATAATTTTCAATATTAATTTCAATACAATAATATATAAGATAGTTCTTTTGAAAGACTAAATTAAGGTTTCAGTAAAAGAATAGGGTAGTGTAAAAAGTTCTATGAAAAAGAGCTCAAATTAGAGAAAAAACAAA
>CAYSHP010000126.1:0-4606 GCA_964430875.1 uncultured Halanaerobiales bacterium | reverse complement strand
ACATCATAAATACCAAATAAAAATTGGGTATATTATGACACAAATTAGTTGCCGGTTTATTACTAAGTAGTTCAACCACAAATAGATTTATAATTACTAAATACACCGCAAAATTCTTGATAAATATTGTAGATTATTTGGTAAGGAATCATAATCCAATTCATTAGTATAGGGAATCTCTAGTTCTTTAATTTCATCTTGAGAATATAAAGGTTCGCCATACTCATGCCAAAACACATCAAAAGCCCTATAATCTTCATCTAATAGCTGACTCCTTATATCTGCAAGAAGTTGCAATAAAGAGTCATCATATAAATAATCTTCCAAGTCTTTTTTATTATCTTTATAACCATAATTAGTATTAGTATCTAAAATTTCATAGGCCTCACCATAGTCAAGAACACAGCTAAAAGAAACAATAATACGTTCTTCTACAATATCGATATTTACACCCAAATCCTCAAGACCGTTAAATGCATAGCGTGATATTTCTTGTTGTTTGTCTGGGTCTGGATCTGAAAAAGCAACAGCAAACAGCCACCAATCATAACTTTCTGAATACATAATATCATAATGCTTTTCCAGCAAAGGCCACCAGCCGCCTGGTAGATCATTAAAATCACCCTTATAAGTAAATTTCACAGCTCTATCATCTGGCCTGGCCCTGCTAGATAAACTGCTCACTTTATTTATATTTTTTTGATCTAAAGGTTCATCAATTGCCAGAAATTTATAAGATGTGGAACTGTGGTCTGCAGTAAATCCTTTTCGTACACTTATTATTTCCATAATTTACATCCTTTCATCTATATTATTTAAAATATATTATTAATTCGTTTCAACCAATCAGGATATGACTTATCACCATTTATCCATTCTTTAATTTCTTCAGCTTTTGCAAAAGGTGCTCCTCCACTGGTAAAACCAATTAAATCCTGAACCTCATAAACAATATTATTGTCCCTTTCCACATAATAATCTGATTTTTTTCTTCCAGTGTCAGATCCATAGCTCTTAACTAACCATTCACTATTTTTTAATTCCTTAACTGCTCTTTTTTGTCCAACACCATAACGTTCCATATAAGTCTCTACTTTGATATAACTATGGTTCTTAAAATAATGTTTAAGATCAGCCTTTCTACCATATTTGCCACAAGTTTTAATGTCTGTAATAATTGGTTCAGGACATCCTATATCTTCTTCTTTTCTATTATGACTAAATACTCGGCAACCCCCACAGTGATCTTTTGCTTTACATATTCCACAAATACTGGAGCGAAATACCAACTTGTTTCTAAAATTGCGATATTTCCTCAATCTTTTAGAATTATTTATTAGTTCATTAAAATCTGTATTTAAGATATTACCAATTTTAGCATCTTCAGCTATAATTTGTGAACAGGGATAGATGGATCCATCAGGTCCTATGGCGAGAATTCGCTCACCTGCTACACAACCCCTTATCCCTTCCTTTTTAGCTCTTTTAGGACTAACATTGCGCTGCAGAAAACTCAAAGCACAATCAAAGCGAAATTTAACATTATTATATTGAGAAATTATTTCTTTCATATCTGGTTCAAAGTTTTTCATTTCACCGGGTTTGATATTTTCCTTAAGCCATCGTTTATGATTATCATGGGGTTTATATCTCAGTAAAACAATTCTTCTAAACCCCACTTCAACTAATGATCTTATAATATAATCAAAGTTATTGAGCACCTTTTTTGTCAGTATTATATTTATCCCAATATTAAGTTGCATCTCGCGCGCTATTAAATATGACAGGTGAAGCTTTTTAAGATAATTTGTATCAGATAATAATCTATCCGCATCAATTCCAAACTGTAAAGCTGTTAAATGAGAGGACATATTTTGGACTTTCTGTCTATCAAAATTATCCATATTTGTTGTAATATGTACAGCCAGACCACAATTTGCTGCATATTTAATTATATCAACTATGTCATTTCGGATTAAAGCCTCTCCTCCTCCAATAGCTAGTTGAAAGACTTTAGCTTTAGTTAATTTATCTACCATACTTTTTGCTTCATTAAAAGTCATTTCTTCAAATGAATCTTTGTGTCTTCTTGCATAACAGTCAGGGCAGTTTAGATTACATCTGTAAGTGGCTGCCCAATGAACTGTTTCAGGTGCACTTAAAAAATTGTTTTTCGGCCAAGTATTATCAATATCATAACTTAATTTATCTTTACACCTATCACGATAAATTACTTTAGAATATAGTACTATTTTATAACTAATTAATTTTTTAAGTACTCTGGTTAAATCCGAGATCTCAAATGAGTAGTTTAATTGTTTCATAAGATAGCTAATTTCATTTTTAAATAGTTGAGAGTTTTGCTCTAATAACTGTAATAAAATAAACGTCTCACGATCAACATCAAGGGTATTACCTATATTTTTATTAAATACAATTCCGCCAAAGTGCTCTTTGCGTAAAACTACATTATTATTTAGATAGTACTGATATTTTAACATCTATATGCCCTCACTTCATTTAATAGTAAAAATTTTTACACTTCTATTATAGAATAAGGCTAAAACAAATACAAATTCATTGATCAATTATTTATGATTATACAATTCAGCATTATAGTAGGATTATGGCTAAATTGGTATTAGATAACAAAACTCTTAAATATACCACCCTATTCTATTTATTAAATTAGCCCCACCTGGAAAAGTAATACCTGAATCTTTTACTCGATCATTCTTACAACCCGGGCAGTAAACTTTATGATAATTATAGATAATAAAACCTGGATTATTACAAAAACTTAAATCCCGTAAAATCCTATATTGATGGGGATGATTTCCATCAAATTTTCTGCTGCCACTATGACAGAGAAAGTTATATCTTTTAAACGAAAGAATAGTAGTAAAAAGATCGCTGTATTTAGCAGAAGCAACAATAAAATCAAAACTTCAATTTCTACTAACTGATATGGAGAAGACACTTTAAACATCTCAATATTAAAATATTCCTTGCTTAAAAAAATAAGTTTATATATAATGACAACTGAGGTGAATTGTATGCAACTTTCTGTTGAAGATTTAAAAAATATGTCCACAGAACAATCCTTCCAAAAAGGAATAAACTATTATGAAATGGATTTAGTTAATGACCCAGTTATCGATCAAAATACTATAAAAGCTGAAGTTTCGGGAAGTAGTCACCCTTATTATGAAGTTGAAATAAATATTGATAATCCTTCTATTAATTACTGCAGCTGCCCATATGATTGGGGAGGTATCTGCAAACATATTGTTGCCCTCGGTTTATACTGGTGTAATGATAAAGAAGCTTTTAAAGAAGTTGAAAAAGAAAAAGTTAAATTGAAAAATGAACTAGAAAACATTTTTAGTCCTTTGACTAGAGAAGATCTTATAGATATTCTCAATGAACTTGTCTATGAAGATGAATACATCAAATCTAAAATCTTAAATTATATTCAGGATAAAGGCAAAATGACGGATGAATTATATTTTGAAAAACTTGAAAATTTAAAAAGTCAGGCACTTAATATTATAAAAGAATTTAACAAATATGGTGGGGGGCCTATTGATGAAGAAAATTCTTTTTTTGAATGTATTAATGAAATGAAAGATTTGATTATCGACTTCGATGTACCTTCTTCTTTACGTCAAAAAATTATTAATGAATTTATGAAAGAATATCTAAAAAATAATTCTGGTTTAAATGATCCTACTCTTGATTTAATATTTAGCACAGCTCAGGATAAAGATGATTGGAAATTAATTATCCATAAACTTAAAGAATCTAATAGTAAATATGACCAAGAAGAAGTCATGAATATATATTTAAATCAATTAGATAATGAAGAAAAATATCTAAAGCTAAGAAAACAATACCTTGAATATGGGATGGATTATTATAAATTAGCCTGTTTTTACTGGAATAAAAACCAGGAGGAAAAAGCAGTTCAAACTGCTTTAACAGGAGAAAAAGAAGGAATAGGGCGCATAATAGATAATATTACTTTTCTTAAAGAATACTATAAAGAACAAAATAATTACCAGAAAGCACTGGAATATTCTATTAAAGAATTTAAAGACTCCCCCTCGTTTGAAAAATATTCAACTATTCTAGATTATTGTAAAAAAGACAATAAAAATAAAATAAAATTTGATCTAATAAGTTATTTAGAACAAAATAACCACCTTAATACCGCAAATGTCCTTGCTTCAATCTACGAATATCAGGATAATTATGAAAAGATACTAAAATTAGTGCTGAAAAATAAAATATCTCCTGGTAAATATAAAGATATACTTATTAATAACTTTCCTCACAAAATGATAGATTATTATAAACAGGAAGTACAAAAATATATAAATAAGAAAAAACGATCTAGTTATCGTAATGGCGCTAATGTCGCCTTAAATATAAAAAAAATATATACTGAAATTCTTAAATCTCATTCAGAATGGAAAAAATACATACAGAGTATTCTTGATAATTACCCACGTCATTCAGCTCTACAGGAAGAATTTAAATCTATTTGTCTGAATTAATACTCATTATCCTTTAACCTTTTTGCAAATAGTTAATTTTTTACCCA
>CAYSHP010000125.1:0-4677 GCA_964430875.1 uncultured Halanaerobiales bacterium | reverse complement strand
TAGTATTAGCAAGAAAATATAGAAAAAAATGGAAAGGAAAGTGAAGAACGTAGCAATTCCTTTCCACCTAAATCAAAGGCAAGATTTAGATGGAGTTTCCTTGCTACATTTTTGATGAATTTAGTATTGAGTCTGAGAAAAAAATTAGAGATAATTTATATTTCACAGTGGATTATAAATTATTATTAGACTTAGATGAAGAATATAATGCAAACATCGGACTGGTTTATAAGTTTTAATTAATATTAGATATTGTTTTTAAATAAAAATAGCCCTTCTGATTCAAAATATTTCAGAGAGACTTTCAATAACTTATAATAGGTTAATTGTAAATTTTATTAAATAAGTTATTACTATAATCTTTTATATCAGATACACTTAAAATATTATATTTTTCTTTTATTTTACTAAAGTAATTATTTATTAATTCTTTTTTAATAATCTTATTACTAGCTTCATTATCATTAATATCTTTTCTAGTAATTAACCAAGGAGTTTCGTTATGTGTCATTTCTTCTAGAACTTTTCCACTATATCTTCCAAAATAATTAATAATACTATCTAAAATTTCTTTTTCAATTTTATTTAATTTTATATCGTCAAAATTCATGTTATTGTTTTCAATTGGATTATAACCAAAGTTTTTATATTTGTGATAAATTTCTTTATATACAGGTCCGTGTATCCATGCTTCACAGTCTTCTTCAAAAATAAAGTCTTCATAAAACATATTATAGAATGATTGAGTATAGTAAAGTAATTTTTGTAATGCTAGAGGAGTTATTTCCGAAGATTTTTTTAAAATATATTTAGTTGCGCTATCTATTTTAGAATTTGTTTCTGGTTTTTTTTCTTTCAATAATTTTTTAATAGCTTTTTTACATTTATTATATGCATGCTTACTTACCCTATCTTTATTTTCTTCTAAGAGTTCTTTCATGTAATTGGGTTCTTTCTGTATTTTTTTTAAAGTATTTGAATAGTTTTTGGAAGGTATATCTCCATCTAGATATCTAGATAAAGTTCCTTCTCCCCACCCGATTAACTTTGAGAGAGGTCTTTTACCAGTGTTATAATCTTCAACGATCTTTTTTATATCTGATATAGTAATTATGTTTTCAGATTTTCTATATTCTTCATCGAGTTTTTGAAGGTTATAATCTCTAATTTTTTTTACGAAAATATTGGAACCACATTGATTACAATAAGCTTCTTTACCAATATACTTTATTTCATTACCTTTAATTTCTTTTGATTTTTCAATATTATTAACACTATAATTGACTTTATCTCGGCATTTTTCACAAAAAGCTAACATCTTTAATACCCCCTTTAAAATTAAAAATAACCTTTGTTGCTAAATAAATAACTAATTGGTTTGTTTTTTTCATGAAAAGAAACAACAAATGCAAAAGTTTTATTTTTTATTTCAGTCATATTTATTTTAATATAAATGTTGACTAGTTTTATTTCACCCCAATAATCAAGTTTTTCTTGTTTGCAAAAAACATATAATATTTCATGAGAGTATTTAGGTTTGTTATTGTCAACTGCATAGCAAAAATCTTTGTATGTAAGATGTAAAAAAATATTTTTTTCTTTCTTTGTATTAATTTTATAATCTTCTATAAAATCCATGTTTTCTTTTCTATTTTTTGAAATTGAATAATTATCATTTTTAATATGTCTTTTAAAAGTTTTAAGGTAATTATTAATTTCATTTTTTGTAAAGTTGATGTGTTTTTTTGGTTTATTTCTATCAGAAGACAAATATATCGCTCCCCATTTAAATGCTACAATACAATTATATATAAATAATACAAAATAGTCAATAAAAATGTATTAATTAATACAAAGATTATTAGTATTAGATTTAATGATCCAAAAAAGAAACAAAAAAACTTCAGTAATATTTTAATATCAAGTTCTTAAAGGTTTTTCTTTAAATTGTCTGAAAATTAACCTTGACATTATAAGAACTTTTTATATATAATAATAAATAGAAAAGGCAAACGTTTGTCCAAAAGAAAAGGAGATCTATTATGGCAGTTACTTTGAAAGATATTGCTGATAGAGTAGGTGTATCGGAGTCAACTGTATCGAGGGTATTAAATGGTATACCGAAAGCCAGTAAAGAAACACGTGAAGAAATATTCAAAGTAGCTCGTGAATTAAACTATACTCCTAATGAAGTAGCACGTTCACTTGTTACTAAAAAAACGAATACAATAGGTCTAATTATCAGTGATTTATCCAATCTATACTTTTCAATGGTAGCAGACGGTATTGAAAGTATAGCTGCTCAAAATGATTACAGCCTCATTATTTCAACTACAGGTGGTAAAGAAGCCCAAGAGTTAAAATATATAAGGATATTTAAAGAAAAAAGAGTAGACGGACTTATATACATCAGCGGTAAAATGCCCCAGAGTTGCGAGCAAGCACTTCAAAATCTTGATATACCAGTAGTTGTGGTATCAAGACACATCCATTCTAACTTACCTTCAGTTCATATCAATAATGTGCAAGAATCCATAAAAGCAGTCCAATATTTAATTGATCTCGGTCATAGCAATATTGCTATGATTAGTGGTGATTACAAAGATATAGAGTCAGGTGCATTAAGAGTTAAAGGTTACAAAAGAGCCCTTGAAGAAAACAATATTGAATTTAAGCCTGAGCTTATCTTTGAAGGAGATTTTAAGATTGATAGTGGGATCAAAGCAATGGAAAAGATACTTAAAATAAAACCACGACCAACTGCTGTCTTTGCAGGTAGTGATGAAATGGCAGTTGGTGCTATTAAAACCATAAAAAAAGCTGGCTTAAAGGTTCCAGAGGATATTTCAGTTATTGGCTTTGATAATAATATAATAGCCAGAGTATCTGAACCGGAATTAACCACAGTCGGTCAACCCGAGAGTGAGATTGGAGAAACTGCCATGGATATGCTGCACAAGTTAATTCAAGGTCAATATGTAAAAGAAATTAATATCTATTTGCCATGTAAATTAATAAAGCGTGAGTCTACAGCTAAGTTATAAAAATTTTATTTAGTCAAACGATTGACCAAATTGGTTTATACCCTGCTAAAGGGTTTAAATAAACAAAGAAGCATAATAAAACTCAATATTAAGGAGGGAAAAGCTTTGAAAAGAAAGTATTTGGTTTTAATAAGTTTGGTATTGGTATTTACATTGGCATTTAGTTTTAATGCTTTTGCAAAAACAGAAATTGAGTATTGGACAACTCAAACAGAACAGGAAAGAGCTGAAGTAATAAGAGATATTGCTAGAAGATTTGAAGAAGATAATCCAAATTATACAGTTAATGTGGTAACAGTACAGGAAAATGATATTCCTACAAAGTTAGCTGCCGGTATGGCTGCCAATAAACTACCTGAAATCGTTGAAATGGGTGCAGAGAACATTCTAAAACTTGGTGCAGAAGGTATGATCGATACAAAATCTGTTAATGAAGTCATAGAAGTAATTGGCCGTGATGATTTCTATGATGGTGCACTTCAGATGTTAAAAAATCCTGAAGGTGGCCAGTTTGGTATTCCAATGCACGGTTGGGTACAAGGTATCTGGTATAGAACAGATCTATTTGAAGAAAAAGGCCTTGAACCACCGACAAGTTGGGACAATATCTTAAAAGCAGCTGAAGAATTCTATAATCCAGATCAACAAGAATATGGTATTGTAATTGGCACAAATAAAGATTCTTATGCTCGTCAAACCTTTACTCAGTATGCACTTTCTAATAATGCCAGAATATTTGATAAAGATGGTAATCTAGTATTTAATTCACCTGAAATGGTAGAAACACTTGATTATTATAACCAGCTAGCACAGTTTACTCCACCAGGACCAAATGGCTGGAGAGATGCACGTGATCTCTATCTAGCAGGTCGAGTACCGATGATGATGTATTCTACCTATATCATGGATGATATTGGACTTGAAAGAACCGGTTATGAAGGAGAAAAAGGTTCTATTGTACCTAATCTAGTAGATAAAACTGCTTTAGCTAATAAATTAACTAATAAGACAAGTGCAACCTTTGGACAAATTGTAGGATTAACCCTATTTAAAGGAAATGAAGAGGCAAAGATGAATGGAGCTAAATTACTTGCTCAATATCTAATGTCTGACCAACAGTATATAGATTATCTACACATGGCACCAGGTGGCATGAATCCTACTAGAAAATCAATTGCTAATGATGATAGATATTTAGATAATGAAGTAATTGAAGTCTGGGGTGACAAAGCAGCTGATATTGCACAAGCCTTTGAAAATATCGGTAAATTTGGTTATGTTGAAGGTAGAGTATTCCCCAAAATTGGTAATATTACAAGTCAGTTCATCGTAGGCTCAACTATTATGAAGATGACTGAAAACGGCTGGGAAGCAGAAAGAGCCGCTGAATGGGGACACGAAGAAATGCAAGATGCGCTTGATTAAATAAAATAAAAATAATGCTCCCGCTTATAGGCGGGAGTATTTCTTTATCCCTTTTAATAGAGGAGGCAAGAGAAAATGACAGGAATGGAGGAAAGAGATGCCCGGTTGGGCATAATATTGATATTACCGACTGTTCTCTTAATAGCCGGATTAATATTTTATCCAATTGGATATAATATATTTTTAAGTCTCCATGAAGTCAATATGA
>CAYSHP010000124.1:0-4687 GCA_964430875.1 uncultured Halanaerobiales bacterium | reverse complement strand
TTTATTTCCTGTCTAGCATATTCTTTCCCCTTCAAACAAACAGCACCTTCGATTTCTATTAACTCATCATCATCATACTCTATTGAAATATCACATCCATTAGGACATAATATACAAGTGATCTCTTTTTTTGGCATTATATAGCCACCACCTTTATTGATTTTCCTTTAAGTGGTTTAAACTTTTCTTTCTTTATATCTATTTTGATCATTTCAGAAGGATTTACTTTATCAAAATCCTGCTCAAATATAACTTCCTCTTCACAAAATAATTTGATCGTTTTATCAGTATCAGGTTGTTTTACTCTCATTGAAAAAATTTGATCTTTCTCTTTAGATATTACCTGTGGTATTACATAATTTATACCTTGTCCCGGCTCCACAAAAATATTTTCCTTTTCCCATTTTTTCCCTTGGTTTATATATTCAACAGCTGATTTGCCAGCCTTTTCAGCTTCATCAGATACATAATCAACCAAGTCGTGAATATGGAGCACATTACCACAAGAAAATATTCCTTCAACATTTGTTTCTAAATTATCCTTAACTAACGCACCACCAGTTATATCATCTAGTTGAACATTAGCTTGTCTTGATAACTCGTTTTCTGGAATTAATCCCACCGATAATATCAAGGTATCACAATCAATATCATATTCTGTCCCTGGAATTGGTTGTAATTGGTTATCAACTTCAGCTACAGTAACAGATTCTAATCTGGAATCTCCCTTAACATCTATAACTGTATGCTGCAATTTTAAAGGAATATCATAGTCGACCAGACATTGATTTATATTTCTTTTTAAACCATTCGAATAAGGCATAATCTCTAATACTGCCTTGACACTTGCACCTTCCAATGTCAATCTTCTGGCCATGATAAGTCCTATATCACCTGACCCTAAAATTACTATCTTCTCTCCAACCTTTATGTTATGTAAATTCATTAGGTTTTGAGCCAAACCCGCAGTATATATGCCGGCCGGTCTATCTCCTGGTAAACTAATCCCTCCAGAAGTTCTTTCTCTACTTCCCATTGCTAAAATAACTGCTTGTGCTTTAATTTCCATAATTCCTTGCTCTTGGTTTATTGCTTTTATGTATTTATCATTAGTTAGCATAGTTACTATAGTATCTGTAAGAATTTCTATATTTTTTTCTCTAACTTTTTCTATATATCTAAAAGCATATTCAGGACCAGTTAATATCTCTTTAAATTTATGAAGTCCAAAGCCATCATGAATACATTGTTTTAAAATACCACCTGGTTTACTTTCTCTTTCAATAATTAATATATCTCTAAGGCCTTCTTCATAAGCTGAAAGGGCAGCTGCAAGACCAGCAGGACCAGCTCCAATTATAACAAGTTCTTTATTAATCATATCTTATTCCCACCCCTTTGCTTGACCTGAAAATAATTTTGATTTATTGCTCTCTAATTTTAACTCTTTGACATCAAACCCAAATTCTTCTTGCATGATTTTTATTATACGAGCAATACAATATCCACCTTGACATCTTCCCATTGTTGCTCTAGCCCTATATTTTACACCTTTTAAAGTTTTAACTCCAAGCGGATTTTTTAAGGCATCTATAATTTCTTGTTTTGTAATATTTTCACATCTACAAACAATATCTCTATAATTAGGATTGGATTCCGCAAGTTCTTTTTGTTTTTGTAAAGTTAACTGGTCAAATTTTGTAATGCCATCCCTTTTGCCATCATAATCTTCATCTTGCTGTAAGTTTTCCATCTTATCTATAATATCTACTACATATTTCGCAATACCGGGAGCAGATGTCAATCCTGGTGATTCAATTCCTATTAGATTAATAAAATTATCATATTTAGGACTTTTTTCTATTACAAAGTCTGTGAAACCACCAATTTCAGGTGGTACGATTTTACTCCTAATACCAGAATAACTTCTGATTACCAAGTCACGATTAATGGCTGGCAAAAAATTCTGGGCTTCTTTAATCAATTGGTCCATAACTTCTTTTGTAGTAGCTTCATTTTCAACATCATTTATATACTCATTACTAGGCCCTATTAATATATTACCATCAATCGTAGGAGTTAAATGTATACCATATCCTCCCGCATTTTCGGGTGGAACCGGATAGACTAACCTTGAAATAAGATCAGAAGCATTTTTATCTAAAACATAATACTCCCCTCTACATGGATATATTTTATATCTATCTTCTCCAGAAAAAGAGGCAATAAAATCCGAAAATAATCCAGCTGAATTTATAACATAATTTGTTTCAAATAAACCGTTATTAGTCTCTATTAAAAATTTTGTATTTTTTTTCTTGATTTCTACTACTTCAGTGTTTAGTTTAATATCAACCCCATTGGTATGAGCATTTTCTGCATAGGCAATGGTTAGTTCATATGGACTAGTAATAGCACTATTGGGTGAATACATAGCTGCTTTTCCATCAATAAAAGGTTCTTTTTCCTTTATAAAATCTTTACCTACTATATGTAATTCTGCTCCATTCATTGAACCCACATACTGCATATTATATAATTCTGCTACTTGTTTTTTATTTAATGCTACAACTAATTTCCCTACTCTTTCAAATGGAACATCAAGTTCATCACAAACTTCTTCAAAATGACTGTTACCATACATACAAACATCAGCCTTTAAAGAACCTACTGGAGCAGTAAATCCTGAATGTACAACCCCACTATTACTATTGCTGGCGCCTAATCCCACATCACTTTCTTTTTCAATCAAGCCAACATTAGCTTTATATTTGCTTAGTTCTCTAGCAATTGCAGTACCAACAACTCCTCCACCAATAACTACAATATCAAATTTTTGACTTTCCAAAAAACCCCCTCCACTTTCATTAAATTCTTTACCAAAACACAAAATTATAAGAATTGTTTGAATTTTCATTGCGTTAATAATATATTATCGTAAATATATAATATTTGCTTTCCAAATATTGCTGAATATTTTGATATACAACATATATTGTTGTTTTTACTATTTGTTTGGGAGGATTTTTTAAATATACAAAGAATTATAAATATATAAACAATAATTTTTAACACTCAAATTAACAAATCATAAAAGTTTTTGATGGTTATAATTATATAAATATAGTTGAAAGGATGAATTTATGTGAAAAATGAACAAAAAAATTTCCAGTTAAATAAACGGTTTTTTATAGAGGATATTAATATAAATCATCGCAAAACACCTTCAACAGTAAAAAAACATATCCACTATCATGATGCTTATGAAATTCTTATTCAAAATAGTGGAACAGGGGAATTTTTTATTAAAGATAATAACTATTCAATGAAACCCCAAACTCTTTTTGTAATTGATAAATTTGAAATACACAGGACAATAATCAAAAAAAAATTAAAAAATTATGACCGCTTTATAATACAAATTAACCCTAATTATCTAAACGGCTATTTCAATTATTTAAAAAGTGATTTTATGCCACAAGAAATTTTTAAAAAAAAAATAAAATGCATAGAATTAAACAAACAAAAACATAAAGAGATTAAATATTTAGCTGAAAAATTAATATTAGAACAGACAAAAAAGGAAAAAGGATACAAATCAATAATCAATGCTTATTTATTAGAACTATTAGTAATAACTTTAAGGCTAATGAGAAATAATAAATATGATAGTATTACCAGTAATAGTGAAAAAAGGTTGCAAAAAATAATCGAATACATCCAAAAAAATTATATGAAAAAAATTACACTTCAAAAAATTGCTGATGAATTTTATATAAGCAAATATTATTTGAGCCACTTTTTTAAAGATAAAACTGGTTTTACAGTAATTGAATACATTAATAAAAAAAGAATTATTGAAGCACAAAAGCTTATAAGTAATACTGATTTAAATATTACAGTCATAGCAATGAATGTCGGATTTAATACTTTAACGCATTTTGAAAGAACTTTTAAAGATATAAATGGTATAACACCCAGCGAATATAGAAAACTAACATATACTAAAATTTAACATTCAATATTCATGAGAATAATTTTTATTTTAGGTTCTCATTGTCTTTTTAATTTCTTATAAAATTCTAGTCTTCCCCAGCAACTATTTAAAACTAAATTATTTCCATATCTATTTTTTAAGTGGAAAGTTAAAATTCAAAGCTGCTAAATATAAAAAGATAAGTGTACTCATCAAAGATATTTCCAGAAAATCCTTCTTTTTACACCTTTAAGATCAACAATTCAACTTTAACAAACATTAACTAATGAACTTATAAAAAACAGACAGTACAATCCAATTTTAAATACTCATTAATCCTTAAGCAGCTTTTAAAAAAGGACACACCATCATAATATCATTTCTAAAAATATATATAATGAATGCAGACATAGATATAATTACTAACTTCTGCCAATCCAAACTTATAATAGTAATATATTTACACTCCTTTAACTTCCTGAAACCTTAATAAACTAACTAATAGGGTCTATCATATAAATTTGTTAAAATTTGAATAAAAAAAGAGGACATAAGTTAAAAAACCTCTGATATTACTTCAACTACAAAAAAAATCGAGGTTATTAAAACTTATGTCCCATTATAGTATATAAAATTTTAATCTCCTTTAACTAATTATAAGTCAACTACTCCACCTGAATCAAACTAAAGATTCAGATGGAGCTTGAAAAA
>CAYSHP010000123.1:2896-4718 GCA_964430875.1 uncultured Halanaerobiales bacterium | reverse complement strand
AAAATTAATTCATCACTATTAATTATTCAATACTGAGTAAAATATTCCTGCAAAATATTGGATATTTTTTCACTAAATGTCTAAAAAGACCTAGTTACTCAGCATTTGAAGTAATTATATCAGTGTTATGATAATATTTCAAGTTTATTTTTTGTTAAACATGTTAATTTTTTATAAATTACTTGATCCATTTGAAGTCATAAGGTTTTAGGTCAATTATTTTACCCAAATTATTATTTTCTAATACGTCTTTAAATGCCTGGTTGTTTTTCATAACTTTTTCTAGATTTATATCATTTATCTCTTCATTACTTATATTATGAAGGGCTAATAATTGTTCATTAGTTTGCTTGTTTTCTCTTAATACAGCAAATATCCTATCATCAATATCTAATACTATTTGATCCGCATTTGGATGGAGAGCCGATTCTTTTTTTCTTTTAGAAAGGATATCTTTAAAACTATTGTATACTCTATGTCTAATAGTTCCTTTTTCATTTAAAGAAGTTTCTAGTTTTTCTAAACTTAATTTTTCTCTATTTATAGTTCTTTTCTCTCCCGTCATTTTGACTCCTTCTACATAATTACGAGAACCTAAAAGACTGTGTATATATATAGCTGGTATACCTCTAAAGGTAAGAAGTATCGAGTGAGCATTAATAAACTTTCTTATTTTTAATTCAAGTGGTTCTTTTTCCTGAACTAAAGCATCAAAATATGTAATATTAAGTTCATAAGGGCTTTTAGAACCATCATTATTTGTTTTATAGGAAACAAAACCCCCATTTTCTTTGGCTCTGTTTGCTAGACTATCTATTTCTTCGGCTGTTAAAATCCCTTCAACTGGTCTTACCCCAATTCCATCATGAGAGGCTAAAAAGTTAAAATAGTATTTGCCTAAACCAAATTCTTTTAAATCTCTCGCCCAATTAATTAACTTTTTAGAGCTGCCGGTGTAAAAAGTATGTAAAACTAAGGGCGGTAAAGTAAACTGATAGACCATATCAGCTTCTTTTTCCTCTTCACCAAAGTAACTTATATTTTCTTCATACGGTACATTGGTTTCAGTAATAATTAAAACTTCAGGAGCTACTTCATCTAAGATACATCTAAATAGCTTTATTAACTCATGGGTTTCTTCTAAATGAATGGAACTGGTGCCAATCTCTTTCCAAAGATAGGCAATTGCATCTAATCTAATAATACTAGCACCTTTTTTAACATAAAATAAGAGAATATCTATTACATTTAGAAGGAGATCCTCATTTTTATAATTTAAATCTATTTGATCAGGACTAAAAGTAGTCCAAACATGTTTTTTACCTCGATTAGTCTTAACTTCTGTTAAGAGAGGTTTAGCCCTAGGTCTAGTAACTTTAGATACATCCACATTAGGGTCTACTTCAATAAAATAATCAAGATATTCCGGGTCTCCTTCTTTGTACTTTTGAAACCATTCGCTGTGACTGGAAATATGATTAATAACAGCATCAAACATTAGATCATATTCTTCACTTAGTTCAGTTATATCGGTCCAGTCTCCCATCTTATCATTGACCTTTTTATAATCAATTACTGCAAAACCGTCATCAGACGAATAAGGGAAAAAAGGTAGTATATGGACAATATTAATATAGCCTTTTACATACTTATTTAAAAAGCGGTGCAGAACATCTAATGTATCATCTCCATCTTTGACCTGATCCCCATATGTAATTAAAACAACATCTTCTTCAGTTAACCTATCCTTATTATATATCTTCTCAGATACAGCCGGATTATTGGCTTTAAATTCTTCCATTCTCTCATATAGGCGGGCAAA
>CAYSHP010000123.1:0-2796 GCA_964430875.1 uncultured Halanaerobiales bacterium | reverse complement strand
ATTTCTTTGATAACCACTCCCTAAAGAAGCCACTATCGGATTGTGTTTTTGAATATCTGTCTTATAGACAGGATATTCATATATTAAAATAGGTTTTTTAGAAAAGAAACCTTCTAATAGTTGATTACCCCATCCTTCTTTAATACTAGGATAGGTTATCATATCACAGATTGCATAGAAATCCCAAAGAGAATAACCTTTTTCTTCTAAGTAATTATGAGCCCAAATAATTTTAACATCTCTTTTTTGAGCTAGTTCTTTTAACTTATTTATATATACTTGATTGTCTTCTTCTAAGCCCGGCATTACTAATACTATTTCATTGTCTGGCTTAAATTCTCTATTATCATACAGTCTATTTTTTATTATCTTTTCTTTATATTGTTCTTTGAACTTACTTACAAAGTTAATGGCTAGTTCAATTGCTTTTCTTTCTGCAATACGCGTGGCCTGTAAAAAGATTATGTCATTTTCTTTTAGTCCTAATTCTCTTTTAAGTTTTTTATTGTTTTCATTAATTTTCCAAAGTTTTTGTTGAAAGTCAAAAACATTTGGAACTACCTCAGACCAAATATCCTTTTTATTCATTAACTTCTTTTGAGCTATTCTATTAATGACAACATGTCTTATTAATTCAAAATTGGGTGGGAAGTACTTTTCTAACATTATTTTTACTATTTCATAGTTTGGTTTTTGATAAAGCTCTCTTTCCCAGTAAAAGTCATGGTGGTGGGCAATGGTTTTAATATCTAATTCTTTAATTGTTTCTGCAAGACCAATGCCCACCGGTATATTCCAACCTAAAGAAAGGATATTATTGGGTATCATTAGATCTATATTTCTTCTGTCTATTATTTCCTTTAATTCCATTTTAAATTGTTTAGCATATTCATAGATCTCTTCTTTAATCTGCTCTTCTTTTTTAAAAGTATTATCTTTTTTAAATATTTCATTTACTAATTTAAGGTTTCTTTTATTTTTATACTCTAATCCCGGGATATATTCTTCTTGTCTATCTTTTGTACCTGTTATATATATGACATTATGACCTAAGTCTTTTAAAACATTTCTCCATTTATCCATCTCAAGAGAAACGCCATCAGTTTGTTTTGTTCTAAAATGGATCATTGCAATATTCATAATCGTTACCCCTTGTACTTATTTTTATTTATTATCCTTTAACTCCACCAAAGGTAAGTCCGCCTGTAATAAATCTTTCAACAGATAAGAACAACACAATTACAGGAATCGCAGTTAAGACAGAAGCTGCCATCATTCTACCCCAGATATAGTGTTGGGTAAAGAAGAGTTGATTTAAACCTAAAGGTAGAGTTTTAAGTGCTTCACTGTTAATAAAGACAGAGGCAAATAAATATTCATTCCAGGCAATCATAAAGGCGTAAATGAAAACTGATACAATAGCTGGCGCAGATAATGGTAATACAATCCGCCAGATTACTTCTAATCTGGAACAACCATCTATTATTGCCGCTTCTTCTATTTCTTCAGGAATTGTCCTAAAGTAGTTACCTAACATATATAGGGAGACCGGTAAGGTTTGGACTATATATGTTACAATAAGTGAGGTACGCGTGTCAAAAAGTCCCAGTTTAGTTATCATTTGAAATAATGGGATTACTAAAAGAACTCCCCCGAACATGTATACTAATAATACTCCTCTTTGTACAACTCCACGGCCTGTAAATTCCAGACGGGCAAAGCTGTATGAACCAAAGATCGCAATGACAACTCCAATACCAGATGAAATAAAGGCCACGATTAAACTGTTTTTAAAGTAAGTTAGAAAGGGAAATACATTTGGATTTAAAACCCCTTCATAATGCACAGTAGTTGGATCTTGCGGAAACAACTTCGGTGGAAATAAGTTCTGTTCCTGGTTGGGCTTAAAAGAAGATGAGATCATTGTAATAAAAGGTATTAAGACAAATGCCAAAACCAAGGCCAATAAAATCACAAATATTATATTCTTACGTATCTTATTATGTTCTACCATTCTAACACCTTCCTTACATAGAACATGATAAAGCCCATTACAAATACAAATAAGATGGCAGATATAGCAGCTGCTTCTCCGAAGTTATAGTTTGCAAAGGCTTTTTCATAAATGTAGACCGGTAATACCTCAACTGAGGATGATAAGAGATAAACTTCTGAGAACTTATAAAAGTTCCAGATCGTTCTTAAAATAATTAAAGCACCCAGTACAAACTTTAATTCCGGTAAAGTAATGTATTTAAACTGCTGCCAACGGCTAGCTCCATCCACCACAGCTGCTTCATATAGGGTCTGAGAGATAGACTGTAGTTCCGCTAGTATCATTAAGAAAGCAAAGGGGAAATTCCTCCAAATATTAAATATTATCACCGCATAAATTGAATACCGCGGCGATTCTATCCAGTTAATATGTTGAGGTAATAAGTGCAGCAAATCTACTAAAAAGTAATTCGCCATCCCAAAGACCGGATTAAATAGATATTTCCAGCCAAAAACCGCTGATATTACAGGAGTTACATAAGGTAATAATATGATTCCACGCACAATAGGCCGGCCAGGAAATTTCCTATTTAATAAGATGGCTACTCCCAAACCAAGAAGCGTTGTTCCGACAACTGTCGTGGCAGTGAATATTACTGAGGTTTTAAATGAGTTCCAAAAATCAAAATCTGTTAAAATATTAAAAAAATGTTCAAGGCCAATAAATGAATTGGCTACATTAGGATTCATATTGACTTCATGGAGACTTAAAAATATATTATATCCAATTGGATAAAATAT
>CAYSHP010000122.1:0-4799 GCA_964430875.1 uncultured Halanaerobiales bacterium | reverse complement strand
TACAAAAAAAGCTAAAGTACGTGGCTAAGAGAGTTGATAAAAGTAAGATGAAGTGCAATAAGCCTAAGAAGACTCCTAGTCATCCTAAGAAGTCTCACGTAGTTAAGGCTTGCGAGAGCGGTAAAGAAAAGATAATAAGGTTTGGACAGCAAGGAGTCAAAGGAGCAGGTTCTAATCCTAAAAGTAAGAAAAACAAAGCTAGACAGAAATCATTTAAAGCGAGACACGCTAAGAACATAAAAAAAGGTAAGATGTCGGCAGCTTATTGGGCTGACAAAGTAAAATGGTGATATGTATTTAGGAGACTTGATAGAAAAAGGAACGGAGAGCACAGGTATTAAAGCTGTTGTTACTAAAATATCCAAAGGGGATTGTGGGTGTAAGGCTCGCAAGGAGAAGTTAAACAAGATAGACAAAGATGTCAGGTCTTGGGTAGAAAAAAAAGTAACACGATGAATATTAGTGATTTGAAAGTAGGTATGATGAACGCAGTCGCTTTTTTTATGGCTTTTGCGAAGGTAGACGCTTTTCTACAGACATTATTGTTAATTTTGTCTATAGTTTATACAGTTGTCCGAATAAGAAAAACCATTATAGAAAACAAAAAAAATGAGAATACTGATAGATAGATACAGTCCTGAAGAGAAGCAAACCATTGGTAAGTTTTATTTACTTAGGGATAATGGCTCAGTGATAGATGAGTGGCACTGTTTGGAGTTGCCTTGGTTAGATAATCAAAGAAATATATCATGTATTCCAAAAGGAGTATATAAGGCAAAAAAACACAACAGCCCTAAGTTTGGGGAGTCTTTATGGATTCAAGATGTTCCTGATAGAAGTGAGATACTAGTACACAAAGGTAACTTTTATACAGACATACTTGGATGTATATTAATAGGGATAGGTTTATCAGATATAAATAAAGATGGATTTGTTGATGTTACTAGAAGTGCGGATGCAATAAATTTATTACTTTTGCATTTGAAAGATGTTGATGGTATAATGGTAGAAATAAAATAATAACTAAAAAAATAAAAAATGAGTTATCAAAAGTTACAAGTAAATAAAGCCATAACAGTCACTCCTAGTGATACTGACGATATAGAAATATCTCAAGGCGTTAAAAGTAGAGGGTGTGTTCTTTATGTAGGAACTGGAGGAGATTTAAGGGTTTTAACAGAGGGAGGAGATGATGTTGTGTTTAAAAATTTATTAGACGGGTCTTTTTTACCTGTTCAAATAATTAAAGTCTACAGCACCGACACAACAGCTACAGATATTTTGGCATTATGGTAGGATTATCAATTTCAAATAGTATAGATATAACTGGAAGAATATATACTGATATTATTCAAGAACAAACTATACTTATGTTAAGTTTTAAGGGGTTATTATTAGAAAATAAAGCAATAATATTATGAGTTTAAATAAAGGTACTGTAAGAGCTAAAGACGTTGAAGCAATCAATCAACAAGACGTAACTACTATAAAAGAAGCTTTAGATTTAGAGAATGTAGATAACACTTCTGACTCAGATAAACCCATTAGTACAGATACTCAGAACGCTTTAAACTTAAAGGCAGATGATAGCAGTATATCTAGTGTAGGTAAAACTGGCAATCATAGTGATTTGAATTTAGATGATGGTACCAACCCTCACAACACAAATAAAAGTGATGTAGGGTTGGGAAACGTTGACAATACAAGTGATTTGAATAAGCCTGTTTCTAATGCTACTCAAAACGCTTTAGATGAAAAAGTTGACAAAGTCGCTGGTATTTACGGTGTAGAGTGGAACAAGACCTTCCCTACGACTGATTGTACAAGAGTGGGAGACATGAGCCTACACGATGCTGTGAATGGCTTGCCAGTACATAAAGAAGTGAAACGTTGCGTGATGCTAGATGACGGCACAGTAAACTACTACCTTGACCCAGATGATTCTACACTAAAAGACGATGGCACGCCTTCCAATCTAGAGGGAGACGATGGGCAAGTGATGGTGGAAATTCCAGAACATTGGAGAAGATTTGATGAAGAGGGAGATATACAGAGAGTGCTTATTTCTACAACCCCATTTTTAAACGCTCACAGAGTGCCAAAGATATATGTATCTGCCTTTGAGGCTACGGTAGATAGAACGGCTAATAAACTATCTAGTGTAGCTACTTTGAATACTGATTATAGAGGTGGAAATAACAATGCTAGTTTAGATGGTAATGCTAATTCACAACTAGGAACGCCTGCAACTTTACTATCCAGAATTAACTTTACAGATTACGCTAATAACAGGGGTGCAAATTGGTATGCTAACCTTTATGATGCCCATTTGAATTTGTTTTGGCTATATACGATTGAGTATGCCACTAAAAACTCACAAAAGGCATTTACTAACACTTTGACCCCAGAGGGTTATAGAGATGGTGGTCTTGGTGCTGGAGTTACCAATATAAGTAACTCAGCTTGGATTAATTTTAACGGCAGATATCCATTTGTAAAATGTTTTGAAGAATCTACCAATAATTTCACAGACTCAATACCCTACACACACCCTGTTTTAGGTGCTACACAAATACCTGTATATAGAGGGGTTGAGCATCCGTTTGGGCATATTTGGAAATGGACAGAGCAAATAAACATCAAAGCTATTGATGGGCAGAATTTGATGTATAAGGCTAATTCTTTTAACTTCCAAAGCTCTAATTATCAAGGCTATAAATTTATAGGAGGATTAGCTGGTAGTAATGGCTACATTCAAGAGTTATTATTTGGCGATAAAGGGCATATATTACCAGTAGATACCAGTGGAGCTAGTAGTAGCACCTATTGGGCAGACTATTATTTTGAAAATGCACCATCAAGTGGAGAGACTATTAAAGGGCTTCTTTTCGGCGGTGTCGCTAATAACGGCGCGGATGCGGGTTTCGTCTATTCGATTGTGGCTGGCGCCCCCTCGGGTACGAGTACGCGTATCGGCTCTCGCCTTTGCTTTTTTGAAAAATATTAATAAATGAATATGAATAAGGTTGTAATTGGTCAAGGGCTTCTATTCGGCGGTAACGCTAATAACGGCACGAATGCGGGTTTCGTCTATTCGAATGTGAATAACGCCCCCTCGAATACGAATACGAATATCGGCTCTCACCTATGCAAAAACAATGGACTGATTAGACCTTGGCTCTTGCCAAAAAATATAAAGAATACAATAATGGCTTTAGTAGTCGATAAAGACGAAAAAGAAATTGTCCTAGCAAAGAAATTTATGAAAAGAGTTAATAATATATATGATAAAATTATTTCAATAGATAATTTAAAAAAAGCTGATAAAATTGCTCGTAAAGGAAAAATTAAAAGTCGTGAAATAAAAATCCATGACCAAAAAAAAGGATGTAATTATATTGCTCTTTTTAATACTTTAAATAATGAAAGTTTTAAAAATTCAAAATATGAAACATTTAAAATTTATGAACCAAAAGAACGAGAAATTTTTAAGCTACCTTATTATCCAGACCGTATTTTACACCACTCTATAATGAATATTTTAGAGGGTATATTTTATAAAACCTACACTAAAAATACTTATGGCTGTATAAAAGGCAGAGGTGTTCACATGGGATTAAATCAAATCAAAAAAGACTTAAAAAATAATCCTAAAGAAACAAAGTATTGTTTAAAATTTGACATTAAAAAATATTACCCTTCTGTTAATCAGGAAATTTTAAAAAATAAATTAAGGAAAAAAATAAAAGACAAAAAGGTATTAAAATTATTAGATGAAATAATAGATTCAGCACCAAAAGGCATTCCTATTGGCAACTATTTAAGTCAACATTTTGGCAATATATATTTAAACGATTTTGACCATTGGTTAAAAGAAAAACAAAAGATTAAATTTTATTACAGATATGTAGATGATGTAGTGATTTTAAGCCATTCAAAAAAAGAACTACACGAACTTCTTAAAAATATTAAAAAATATTTATCTGCTGAATTAGACTTAAAACTTAAAGAAAATTATCAAATTTTTCCTGTAAAATCAAGGGGAATAGATTTTTTGGGCTATGTAATTTATCATAGTCATGTTTTGCTTAGAAAATCCATTAAAAAATCATTTGCAAAAGCCAGTAAAAAAAATAACAAACAAAGCTTAGCTTCTTATTATGGCTGGGCAAAGCATTGCAACTCTAAAAATTTATTAAAAAAACTCAATTATGATAGCATATAGAACACACACACCACCACCTACGATTGAATGGTTATCACCATTAAAATCACATTTTAACTTTAATGTAGAAGTCGAAGATGTGCAAGTAGATGAATTTGATGAAGATAGTACAGACACCTACAAGTCTTATAGCTACAATCAAGTAGAAATACTTAATCCTGTAACAAAGGATAAGATTCTAAAAGAGCTGAAAGATAAAGGGTTTGAGGATAAAGAGTTGATTGATAAAGTAAATTATTTAGAAATAAAGTGATGAAAAGTTTTGCAGATTTAAACATAAAAACCAAGCGTAAAATCTTAGTCGGAGATAAGGTGAAGATTTTAGATATTTTGAATCAAGAAATTATTGTTCAGGATTATAAAATCGAAACCAGTAAATATGGCAAAAACAAATCTGGTAAATGTTTATATCTACAAATAGTTCATGATGATAAAAACAAAGTCATATTTACAGGTTCTGATATTTTGATTGAATTAATGGAGCAAGTGAAAGACGAGGATTTACCTTTTAAAACTAAAATAATAAAAGAATCCGAATATTATATTTTTAAGTAGATTAATATGAAAGTAGAGT
>CAYSHP010000121.1:0-4979 GCA_964430875.1 uncultured Halanaerobiales bacterium | reverse complement strand
CCGGCAATTAACCCTAATGAAATACCAATAAAAGCATTAACAAATACGGCTGCAAATGCAACACCTAAAGCTACTCGGCTGCCGTAAATAACTCTTGAAAGTATATCTCTCCCAAAGTCATCTGTACCCATTAAATGTTTAAACGTGGGGGCAGATGCACTCATATTAGCATAATCAATGGCATCTGGGGGATAAGGAGCTACAAAAGGAGCACAAAATGCCAGGTACAAGATGATAAAAATCATAAAAGTACCGGCTACTCCACCCTTGTTTTTCTTAAATTCCTTAAATGATTTATAAAGAATTTCATTTTCCTTAAGGAAAGAAAATAAACCTGGTTTAAAGACCAAGATCAATAAAAACGTTAATACTATAATTGAAAAGGAAGTAGCTAACTTTATTTCAAGTGAGCCCCAAAATAGTCCTTTTACTATCCAATTTTGAAATAGTACATATAATTCAACTATTAATAATATAAGAGGGATGAATCTCTTTTTCATATTTTTTGCCCCCTAACTATAACTAATCTGTGGATTGATAAATACATATAAAATATCAATGATTAAATTTGTCACAACATAAAGAAATGATAAAACAAGTATGGTACCAAAAACCAGGGGCTGATCACGATAAGAAACTGCCTTTACAGCCAGCCTTCCAATACCAGGCCAGGCAAAAACGGTTTCTGTTAAGATAGCTCCCCCAAATAACATAGCAAGTTGGTTTCCAATATTAGTAATAACGGGGATCATCGCATTTTTAAAAGCATGCTTGTTTACAACTACCGCTTCTTTAACACCTTTTGCTCTTGCAGTTCTAATAAAGTCTTCCTGGAGAACTTCCAGCATAGAAGAACGTGTTAACCGGCTGGTCGAAGCAATTAAAATCGAACTTAGTGAAAAAGCCGGTAAGATCAAATGAGCCCAACCTTCTTTGGTCCATAAAGGACCTCCATAACCGGAGGAAGGTAATACATTAAATATAACAGAAAAAATATAAATCAGTAATATTCCGGTAAAAAAGACCGGGATTGAGATCCCTAAGGTAGCAAGCATCATACTAAAATAATCAAAAACAGAATTCTTTTTAACAGCTGCAAGAATTCCAATGGGAATGGCTAAAACCACAGCAATTACTAAGGCTGTTAAACCTAGTTCAACTGTTGCTCGTAATTTCTGACTAATTATTTCAATAACTTCAACTTTGTAATAGATTGATTCCAGCCGGCCTGTTACAAAGTTTTTCATGAGCAGATAATACTGTATATGTAATGGTTCTTCTAATCCAAATCTTTTATTTAAGGTTTCAACTGCCTCTTGTGAGGCCTTTGGCCCTAAAAGAACGGAGGCAGGGTCACCGGGGATCATCTGCATGATACCAAAAAGGATTAATGAAACACCTATTAGAACTGGAATTATCCATAATAATCTTTTTATTATATATCCAAACATAGCTTTGACCTCCCAGTTTACAAATTAGGGAGAAAAGCAGGGGGTTAACCCCCTGCTTAATAAACCCTTAATTTATTTTTGTCTTACAATAATTTACTGTTCAATATATACATTTGCATCTGGTGTGACAAGTGGAATTAAAATAGGATTACCTGGAGCTAATTCTTTTACACTATTATTCATAACATAAATTTGATTAATATGTGCTACAGGTACTAATACTTTGTCATCACCAAGTGTCTTTCTTAATACCTTGCTGTACATTTCAGCTCTTTCATCTTGATTAGAACTGGTTCTAGCTACTTCTAACCATTCATCTACCTGATCATTTTCATAAAAGGATTTATTAAGTGAACCATCAGATTTAAACCATCTATATAACCAGTAGTCGGGGTCAGGGTCAGAAACAAAGCTTAACATATAAACCCCAATTTCACCAGCACCTAACTTATCCCACATGGTTCCAAATTCCATAACCTGAGCTTGTGCTTTAAAGCCAACCTGTCTTAAAGAAGTAACAAGTGCTTCTACAACTTTAATTCTGGAATTATTAGAACTTGGCACATAGATATCAATTGTAAAGTCATCATCAATGATTCCTTTATCTTTAAGTTCTTGCAGTTTTTCTTTAGCCATTTCAGGATTAAAGTTAACTCTTTCATCCTTTAGATAATCTCTTTCATCAGGCCAGAGAGTAGGAGGTACAAATGAATAAGCTGTTACTCCTAAAGGACCGTAAATTTGAGGAACAATCTGTTCAATGGGACTGGCCATTAAGAAGGCTTCCCTAAACTCTACATTATCGAATGGTGCCATTTTGTCATTAAAACCAAAGAAGTGCACTCCGCCACCAGCAGCTGATTTAACCTGAAAGTCAGCTTCATCTTTAAAGTTATCTAATTGACCAACATCAAGGCTAACTGCTACATCGATGCCACCACTTCTTAGTTCCATAGCCTGTACAGAAGACTCAGGAATAGGTCTAATAATAACCTTGCTTAACTTAGGATCTTTCATCCAGTAAGTTTCATTAGCTGTTAATACTATTCTAGTATCTGGTACCCATTCTTCTAATTTGAAAGGTCCAGCTCCAACTGGATTACGTGAAAACTCATCAGCACCAACTCTTTGTACATAATCTTTAGGTACAATACCAAAGGTCATTGCTAACATAAAAGGTGAATAAGGTTCCTTTAAAACAAACCTTACTGTATAATCATCAACAATTTCAATACGGTCAATGATTGTAACCTTACCTCTTAGTCCAGATCCATTGTCAGGATTTAAAATTCTATCATAGGTGAACTTAACATCTTCTGCAGTTAAAGATTCACCGTTGTGAAAGGGAATACCCTGCTGTAAATAGAAGGTATAAACGGTTCCATCATCCGAGATATCCCAGTCATATGCAATACCGGGTACTATCTTATTATTCTCACCATATTCAACAAGACCATCATAAATTAAACTGTTAACTCTTTCATTAACTGAAATATCAGCAAAGCCTGGGTCAAGACTGCTTACATCGGCTTCAAACCCGATAACCAGGGTTTGGTCATCATCCTGGGCAGCTACCGCAAGGGAAAAAATACTGATAAGTAGTGCAGCTGTTAATATAATAGAAAATAGTTTTTTACTCATAATTCTCTCTCCTCCTAATATTATTTTGTATTTAAGTTCCGAGTTCTTTTAATAAATTCTCGGAATATTGCTAACTGTTCGGGGTAGTAACTAAACATAATTTCGGGATGCCATTGGACAGCCCATACATTTTCATGTTCTGTACTTTCAAAACCTTCTAAAATTCCGTCTGAACTAAAAGCGGTTTCTTTTAAACCGGTTCCAACTTGATCCACAGCCTGATGATGAAAACTATTAACATCAATTGGATTGTCTGTAAATATATGATCTAAAATACTCTCTTTTTCAATGGAAACACTGTGAACCTTTTTGCATTTAGGCAGTTGCCCTCCAAAGTGTAGAATTTCGGTATTAAGGTCCTGATCTATATCTTGATAGAGTGTACCACCAAAAAATACATTAAGCACCTGTAAACCCCTACAGATTCCTAAAATTGACTTACCTTTCTTTAAAGCTAGTTCAACTAATTTTAGTTCCTGTAGATCGCGTATCGGATCAATAAACTTAACCTTCTTATACCCATACTTTTTGTAATGAACAGGATCTACATCATAACCTCCCGTCAGTACAATACCATCTACGGAATCAATAAGTTCTTCCATTAGATCATCATCATCGTAATACTTTCTGATTTGAGGGGAGACTATCGGTAAGCCGCCACCTTCAAGTACACCATTTACATAATTTTGAGAGACCATTCCATAATCAAATGAACTTAACATTTCAAATTTCTTCCCGAGTTTGTAACCCTCTCTTAAAAAAGAAGAAACTAATATTCGCGGACGCATATTACTCCTCCATCCCTTAATAGTAGTAATTTTAATGTGTTTGACAAAGTTTAGTAAGTTTAATAATATAAAAAGGTGATTAAAATACTAATAAAAATATTATATCAGCAAATACAGATATAAGCAACAATTAGCCCGGGATAATTTCTCAATATATATAGAGAATTAAGGAGGAAATTTATAAATATTCAAGAATAGATAAATAGATAAATATCTAAAAAAATAGGGGGATAAAGATGTCTAAAATTATTGATGGTAAACAAATAGCAAAGAACATTAGAATGGAACTAAAAAACGAGATAAAGGATTTAAAAAATGAAGGTAGAGTGCCAGGACTTACAGTTGTAATGGTAGGAAATAATCCGGCTTCTGAAACATATGTTAGTATGAAGGAAAAAGCCGCTACAGAAATCGGTATTGATTCCAAACTAATCAAAAAAGAAGAAGACATTAGTGAAAAAGAACTGCTGGATTTAATTGATGAGTTAAATAATGATTCGGCTGTAGATGGTATTTTAGTACAACTACCTTTACCAGACCATATTGATGAGAAAAAGGTTATTGAATCAATTGTACCTGATAAAGATGTTGATGGTTTCCATCCGATTAATACCGGTAGACTATTTAGTGGTCAAGAAGATTCTTTAAGATATGAAGCCTGTACACCTCTAGGAATTATCAGGATGCTCGAAAGAGAAGGTATTGAAATTGATGGTAAAAATGCTACAATTGTAGGTAGAAGTAATATTGTTGGTAAACCTATTGCTCACCTGCTATTAGAAAGGCATGCGACAGTTACAATCTGTCATTCACATACAAAGGATTTAAAGGCTGAAACTAAAAGAGCCGATATTGTAGTAGCAGCTGTCGGACGTCCTGAAATGATTACAGGTGATATGATTAAAGAAGGCGCAGTTGTCATCGATGTAGGTATCAATAGAGTAGAAGGAAAACTATTAGGTGATGTTGAATTTGATACAGCTAAAGAAGTTGCTGCTAAGATTACCCCGGTACCAGGTGGAGTAGGCCCAATGACCATAGCAATGCTTATGGAAAATACTGTTAAGGCCAGAAAGTACCATGGAGTATAATATAGACA
>CAYSHP010000120.1:0-4992 GCA_964430875.1 uncultured Halanaerobiales bacterium | reverse complement strand
AAATTATCAACGAAAGGAGGCTATCATGTATGAATGAAGATGTTATTGATCCAATTAAAGCTTTGATAAAGGGTATATAGAATAATAGGCGGTTAGAAGTAGTAAATTTAGAAAAACATTTTAAAAGCATTACAACCGACAATGGTAGAGAGTTTTATTGTTATGATAAAATATAAAGAATCTTTTACTAAAATGTAGTGAAAAAAGTATATTATTGTGATGCTTGTTGTATTTTGCAGCGTGGTATTAATGAGAATGTAAATGTATTTATTAGAGATTTGACAAGCTTTAAAAATATATCAAAAAACTTTGTCAAAGGTATTCGAAAATTCATAAATACTTATCACAGAAATATGTTTAATTTCAAGATATCAAACCATTTATTTTAAATATGTAAAAGGAGTAATTTGAAAAGTTTTGCGCTTTATCCGAGGCCAAAACATAAAATGTCCTGCTATTTAAATCTATTTAATATATAAGAAAATGCAGGTATATTATATACTATCGATAATTATAATTTGTGAGTATATATATAAAATAATATCAAATAGGGAGGTATTAAAAAATGCGAAATGGTTTAATAGACAATATAGTTAATCTTGAAGAAGAAGAAGCTTTAAATAGAGTTGAAGAGTTGCTAGCAGAAGATAAATCTGTTATGGATATTATGGGAGATTGCAGAAAAGCCATGAAAAAAGTTGGAGACAAATTTGAAAGAAAAGAATATTTTATTCCTCAATTAATAATGGCGGCAGAAATAATGAATCAAATAACTGAGATGACTGAAGAAAAATTTGATAAAAATCAAAAGGGAAGTAAGTTAGGCAAAATTGTTATAGGAACAGTCGAAGGTGATATTCATGACATTGGAAAAAGTGTAGTTGATTTCAATTTAGATGTGAATGGTTTTGAAGTTATTGATATAGGGGAAGATATAAGTTCAGATAAATTTATACAAGAAATACAAAAACATAACCCTGACATTGTAGGATTGAGCTGTTTATTAACTGTTGCTTTTGATTCAATGAAAGAAATAATTGATGATGTACAAAAAGCAAATTTAAGAGAGGGTATCAAAATTATAATCGGTGGAGCTCCCATAGATGATGAGATATGTGAATATGTAGGTGCAGATGGTTGGGCAGAAGATGCTGTTAAAGCGGTTGATCTTGCCAAAAACATGATTGAGGGGTGTTAGATATGAGTTCTAAGGAAGAATATGAGAAATTAGAAGAGGGAGATAAAAGGTTAAAAAGAATAAATGATGCAATTAAATTGAAAAAACCTGATAGGGTACCTATCCTGTTAATGAATCATTTTTTTCCAGCTAAATATTATGGTATAACAAATGAAGATGCTTTTTATGACTTGGATAAATGGCTAAACGCAAATGATAGATTTATTGAAGAATTCAAGCCTGATTTATATTTTCCTCCAAATGCTCCTGTTTTTGCTCCTGGAAAAGTAAATGAAATGTTAGATATGCAGCAAGTTAAATGGCCTGGTCACGGAGTGGCATTTAATAAATCATTTCAATTTGTGGAAGATGAATATATGTCACAAGAGGAATATGATTTATTTATAGATGATCCTTCTGATTTTGTATTTAGAAAATACCTACCTCGGATATTTAATAATTTGGATGGTTTTAAAATGTTACCTCCCTTAAAAACATTTATGTTAGGTTATACTGGGGCAAGTATAATATCTGCTTTTGCGAATCCAAAAGTAATAGAATCATTTGAAAAATTTCTAGAAGCAGCTAAAAAGTCGGCTGAATGGAATAACGCTTATAATGAATTTCATAAAAAACAATTAGAAAAAGGTTATCATGCTTTTAATGGTGCTACTGCTTTAGCCCCTTTTGATGTTATTTCCGATATGTTAAGAGGTATGAAAGGTTCAATGCTTGATATGTTTAGATGTCCTGAAAAGATAATTGCTGCTGAAGATAAAATTCTGCCTTGCATGATAAAAGTAACAATACAAAACGCTAAAATGTCAAATAACCCAAGAGTATTTATACCCTTACATAGAGGCGCGGATGGATTTATGTCCAACGAACAATTTGAAAAGTTTTATTGGCCATATCTAAAAAAATTAATCTTGGCATTAATAGATGAAAATCTTATTCCCTGTCCTTTGTTTGAAGGTAAGTATGACCAAAGATTAGAATATCTACAAGAGTTACCAAAGGGAAAAGTGTTAGGTATATTTGATAAATCTGATATTTTTAAAGTGAAAGAAAAATTAGGAGACATTATGTGTATTGCAGGAGATATGCCAGCATCGCTTTTAAAGGTTGGTCCCAAAGAAAAAATTGAAAAATATACAAAGAAATTAATTAATAAAGTTGGTAAAGATGGTGGTTTTATTATGTCTTCTAATACAGTGCTTGATGATGTTGAACCTGAGTTATTAAAAAAATGGGTTGAATATACCAAAGAGTATGGAAAATACTAAAAAAATAATTATATGTTTATGATAATATTTTAAGGCTCTATATTATTTATTAGAGGAGTTTTAAAAAATATACCTGGAAACATTTGTAAGACAAAATATCAAAAAGAAAAGAAAAGTAAAAAAAGAACTCAATTGACCATCTTTCCCTCGATAAATTCAGAGTGATATGATTATTTAAGTATAAAGTGAGATTTTGTCAAATATGAATAGGTATTTATAGTTTATAACTAATAAATACTTTTTCCTTTAAGAAAGAACTTAAGTCAAAATCAAATAATAACAATTAAAGTCCGTTAGCCTTTTTATTGAGGGTTAACGGATTTTTTTTATGCTTAAATCATATTTAATCATCTCATGACCCTAACTATTTACAATTATCAATAAAAAAGCAATATTTCGATGCCCTACCTTTTCGATAAATCTTTATATAAAGAGTAAGTCCTAATTATCCCCCTAATATGAGAAAGCTTTTGCCGGGAAAAGAGGAATATATTACCATTATTCCTGTTAATAAAGTTTTTTAGAGATTTATTAAAAAAAAACCATTATGAAAAGAGGTGATCAATTATGAACATCTCGGATAAAAAAGAACTGGATCTAATTGAAAATGTAGAAGAGTTAACTGCAGAAGAATACTTTGATTATATCTGTATAACTAGAAAAGAAGAAGATAATGATTTAGAAACTGAAGTTAACAAACTACCATTTTAAAAAGAGTGAAAAATAATGTTATAAGCAGGAGAAAAACAAAAATATCATAAAAATTATGGTTTTGTAATTGACAATAAAGGCAAAGCTAATTGGGCACTTAGAAAGATAAGACATCTAAAGAAATAACAAGAAAATAATGAAGAATTAGCTCAAAAAGTAATAAGTAAATTAGAGTCTGAAGTTGATGAAGTGAAGGAGTAACTTAAATCCCAAAATGATAGTATCCATAATAGTATTGATTCCTTCAAGAATCAATTGAAAGGTTATGTTCTTAATCTTAAGGAAGATGATCCAGAATTTAAAACAATAAAACTACTATTTGGTAAATTATTGTTCAGAAAGAAAAGAGACAAGTGGCAATATGGGGAAGGCAAATTACTGGAGTTCGCTAAGGAAAATATTAAATCACCTGTTACGGTAAAAGTGAAAGTTGATAAAAGGAAACTAAAGAAACATCTAAAGAAATCAGGAGATAAAGCAGTCATTAAAAAATCATATCCTGCAACTATAATATTATAATCATAAGACCCCTCTGGTTTATGGAAGGTAGTTCTTCCTATTTGGACATTAATTTCATCTAGAACCGATAAACTTAAAGTGTAGTCTGAGACACTAGGAATATCTGTTTCATTATTGAAACAGCCTTTAATCAGTATTAACTAAGTTATTTAAAAAAGACAAAGATTATCTTAACGATACTATTATTTTATAATATGAATATCCTATTTTAATTTTTTTGTATAGATATTGAAAAATTACATAAATAGACCAATAAATTATACTTGCATAAAGTATAATAACGCTTTTTTATATTTGGTGATTTTCATTATATATATAGAAAATTTTAATATATATTAATAAAGTAGTTTGTAATATTGAAGTTAATAAAATCAATAATTTCAGATACAACTATTGAATCCTTGCATACCGATTGCTTTTTTGCTGATATGAGAAATGGCTTCAAAGGTTGTGATCATCTATCTTTTACCCTTATTTGAAGATGGGTGATAAAAGTTTCATTTATATAATTTGAATGTGTGGTGTATTAAATGAAAAAACAAATGAATTATTTATAATATGTATGAGAAATATTTGTTTATTTAAATGTTTAATAGTAAATATAAAAAAGAAAGATATTTTAAAAAAGGATAATTATAAATAATCGCGAATAAGAAAACATTATTATTGATTATTTAATAAAAACTTTAAAAATCATTTAAAAAAGTAAAAGATTTAAAAAAATGTGAATATTTAAGCTCTTGATCATTTAATAGTTGTTTATTAACTTTTCTAAAGGAGGAGAAAAATGAGGAATAGATTCTTTGTATTAATTATTATTAGTTTAATTTTTGTATGTAGTATGACAGCCGTTGCTGAAGTTGACGAAGATATTGCTGTTGTTCAGAAAGTTATTACTACTCATAGTGGGAATAGGAATAATCCCTATAGTATTTATTATCCTATTCAATTAGAAAAACCTGGTTTGATTAGTGTTCACATAAGACCTGTTAATCCTGAGTTGCCTTTTAATACTGAGGATCCTGGATCGAGACCAAATTTTTATATGAGTATCATATCACAGAATGTTTTCGGGAATATGAATGATGATGATTGGAACGATTGGCTTAATGATATTGACGGTAGTGTTCCCAGAACAGGAAAAACAGTTGATCATAAGCATATCTATAGAAGTGTTATTATAAGAGACACCCCCCGTCAGATTAACTATCCGGTTGATGCTCCTGAGATAAGTAGGACCAATGGTAAATATATAATTTGGATAAGAGGTTTGGTTAGACCGACAGTGGAAAGTATTCT
>CAYSHP010000119.1:0-5153 GCA_964430875.1 uncultured Halanaerobiales bacterium | reverse complement strand
GCAGGTTCTGTCATTCTGTTTTTCAAACTGTTTTCTATTGGCTGTTTAGAAGATGAACTACTTCCTAATGGTATAGAAATACCAATAGTAGCTTCTAAATTGCTTTCCCGTATATTATCATTTTGCCAGTCTAACCCAACTGTCCATTCCATATCATTTTTCATATCAAAAGTACTATCTATTTTTAGGCCACTACCTTGCATTGAATTACCATCATCAGGGCTAAAGTTAAAATATCTATAATAAACACCAATGTTATAATTGTTTTTAAGATAAAATCTTTTACCTATTTCCAGATCATAACCAGTAAGTGGTTCATAGTATTCATTAAGTGCAGAAGTTTGATAGACTACATTATTACCTGCTATAACTATTTCATCGTATATACTAGAGCTTGCTAATATTTTATCCTTGGCAGGAATATAATAATTCAGGCGTAAATCTACTTTATCTGATAAATATTCTCCACCTAATGTCCATTGGTTCCAATCTAAACCATATTCTTTTCTAAAATCTTTAAATAAATATGTACCTATAATTGCATTTCTTTCTTTCATTAATTTTCTATAACCTATACCCAGATTATATTCAGAAATATCTTCACTTTTAAACATAGTCCTTAAATCACCATAAAAAAGTGAATCTTCCTGTTGTGTAAATGGATAGATGATACCACCTCTAACAGTATTTGAATCATCTGCTAGTCTTCCTTCAAAACTTAAGTTAGGTTGCCAGTAGCGATACTCAATAGCCTCAGTCACATTAGTCAAAGAAACAATCAAAATTAACAAAAAAGTCATCAATATAATTTTTTTAATAACAGTTCATCTCCTTTGCAAAATATTTTGGTATTTAAGATATAATTCACCTTATTTTGTAAAATTCCTCTATTTTTATAATATTTATAATTTAAAGTTATAAATATTCTGCAGAAATATAATTAAACTCCTTTCATAGATTAAAAGAAATAAAATATTTCTTTAAATATTATAAAAATTTATTTATGAATTTACTTTCATTTTACATAATATTGAAGCAAAATATCTTTTTAAGTCATCGTGTATTAATGTTTTCTAAGTTTTAATCTTACTTATTAAAAAGGATTTGTCTATTTGGTTGACATGTCAACTTATCTATCTTATAATACTAGTTGACATATCAACTAAATAGTAAGAGGTGTTATACTAATGAAGGACAGTTCTATAGGTAAATACCTAAGTATCACTCATCGAGCTCATACATCTTTAGTCGATAAAAAGTTTAAGGAAAAGTTTAATCTTAGCCATGGACAGGTATTTATTTTAATTAATATATATCGTGATGAAGGAATTTATCAGCATAAATTATGTGAAGAGTACAATTTAGATAAGTCTGGTGTGGGAAGAATTTTAAAAAAATTAGAAGAAAAGAATTTAGTAAAACGCAAATCAAATCCAGAGGACAAAAGAAAAAAATTAATATATCTCACTGACAAAGCAAAAGAAATGAAATCTGAGTTTAAAGAATTATTAAAAGAAATTGAAAAACAAATGCGACAAGGGTTAACTGAGAAAGAAATTGAAACTGTCAGAAAGGTACTAAAAAAAATATATAACAATTTAGATAAATCAAATGTTTAATCTCTTTGGAGGGATAGAATGGCTTTAGAAACAAAATCAAGCCGAATGGGTACACAACCAATCGGAAAATTACTTTTTAAACTATCTGCACCCGCAATAGTGGGTATGCTCATTCAGGCTTTATATAATATTGTAGATAGTATATATGTAGGACGTTTAAGTACAGAAGCTTTATCAGCATTATCTGTATCATTTCCAGTGCAAATGTTTTTAATTGCAATCGGTGTCGGTACAGGGGTAGGAACTAGTTCTATAATCTCAAGATTATTAGGAAGAGGTAATAAACACAGAGCTAACAATGTAGCAGAACATGTTTTCTTTATTGCAATACTTTACGGAATTATTGTAGGATTTATCGGTTTCTTCTTTTCATCAAATATTATTAGAATATTTACAAATGACCCGATCTTGATTGATTTAGGTTATCAATATATTAACATTATATTAACTGGTTCAATAGCAATCTTTATTCCGGCTACTTTTAACTATATCTTAAGAGGAGAAGGCAATACTTTTGTTCCAATGCTGACTATGTTGATCGGGGCCGTTTTAAATATGATACTTGACCCCTTTTTAATCTTTGGAATTGGCCCTTTCCCACAGTTAGGTGTTGCCGGTGCAGCTTATGCAACAGTTTTTTCAAGAATTATTGGCGGTATCTTTATCATCTTTGTCCTATTTAGTGACAAAAACGAATTAACTTTAGATTTAGAAGACTTTGATTTTGATTTCGGCATAATTAAAGAAATATATCAGGTTGGACTACCAGCTATGGTAAATCGATTACTTTTTAGTACAGCTATGGTATTTATTAATCTAATTTTAGGGGCTTTTAATTCAACTGCAATTGCTGTCATGGGTTTAATCTTTAGAATGCAGTCTTTTTTCTTAATGATGGTCTTTGGTTTAACTCAAGGCTATTTACCACTTGTAGGATATAATTATGGACATAATAAACCAGATCGAATGAAAAAAACTATATTAATTGGTAATGCAACAGCTCTATCATTTGGTGCAATTGGTTTTTTAGTATTCCAGCTTTTCCCTGAAACAATAATTACTTTATTTAACAGTGATCCCAAACTACTAGGAATTGGTATACCTGCCCTAAGAAGGGTAAGTATCTCATACTTCTTTATGGTCTTGAATATCACAGGAGTTGCTACTTTTCAGGCAATTGGTAGAGGTATGCCCAGTTTTGTAATAACATTCTTAAGACAGGCTATCTTGTTAGTACCCGGTATGTATCTTTTAGGTCAATTCTTTGGCTTAGAGGCTACCTGGCTTGCTTTTCCAATTGGTGAATCAATCAGTTTTGTACTAATGGCAACTTGGCTTTATGGTACTATTAAAAATTCTATGTATGAAATGAAGAAAAAAGAACTCCAAAAAAATAAAGTTTAAAAATAATTACGATATATAAAATTAAAATTCCCATCCAATTAGAATGGGAATTAACTATTTATATCATCTTTTAATCAAATTTTTTTAGTTCCACAAAGCTACATTTTCAATATTTTTACTCTTTCTTATGATAATAAATGACTCTAAAAATTCTCCAATTGTAAACACCACTGCACCTAAGACAGCAGGTTCAATATTAAAATATATATTTATAAATCCTAATAAAACTACCAATGATAAAACAACCGCAAAAAGATTTAATCCCTTAGCTTTAGCTATTAAAGGAGTTGACCTTTTCTTCATCATCATCCCCCAGTAAGTTTCTCTTAAAGCCCTGGCTAAGGGGAAAACAGCAAAAGCAAGAATAACTTTCTGAGCTAATAAAGTAATATCATGTGATACCGAAATTATATTATGTAAAACAAAGTACCCTACCGGTGATAAAGCAAACATTACTATAAGTATAGAAGTAATCGCCGCTAACGAAAGATTGAATATTTTGATCTTGCGCATATTTTCTTCACTGTTATGATAGACTAAGGAGATTTGATGTAACATTCTTAAAGGACCAGCTATCATAGTCACTAAGGTCCAGGCTACCCCATACGCAGCTAATGACCTAACTGGAGAAGTACTTCTGGCTAAACCACTTTGGATTACCGGTTGAATAAACATCGTAATCATTATAGTAAAAGCAAGAGGTAAAAAGAACTTTAAAATCTTGTAATAGTCTAGATTTTCTTTATCAAAATCAGACGGCGGCATTTTTTTAACAGCATTTATTATGCTGCCAAGTTTAGACTTCAAACCACCTAAAATAAATATGCCCTCTAGAGCAATTCCTAATACATAAGCTAAACATCCTGCTATTACACCATTTATGCTGTTAGTTTTAACTACCCACCATAAAAAAAGAGCCATGCCAACAACTCTTAATACAACCCCTGGAACAATCAAAAGCGTCTTTTTTAAACCAGTTGCAATACCCTGATAGGCATTTCTCATCACTACTACAATCGGTAAAAAGGCAGTTACCATCATCGCAGAAGTAGCTAAATCTACTTCTTTTTGCGTCTGCAGACCTACTATATGTTCAAATACAAAGTCTCCAATAGGGCTTATGCTTAACGTCATTAAAAGCGCAAAAAGAATAAACATTAATACAAAGGCAAAATTACGGGAAAGATAATAACTCCTCTTATCCTCAATAATAGAAGTAAAAAGCTGTCTTGTCATTATGGAGGGGCCATTGATAATATTAGTTACACTTTTAACTACTGTAAAAATAGCTATACTAAGTTCAGGCAGGGGCATTCTAGCTAGGGCACTATTAATAACTGTATGGGAAAGTGCCACTAAAACAGGGAAAACGGCCAGGGGTAAAAAAAACTTTATTAAGATATGATAATTTAATGGTGTGTCTTTAGTATTCAAGCTATTCCTGACCTCCCTATTGATTTATTATAGTCTTAAATTATCTATTTTTCTTCTTTTTCTTTTTACTATCTTTTTCTTTTTCAACAATCATGGAATCTCTGAGATCATCAGCATATTCTTTATCTCTAAGATATTCTACAATTGTTAGAGCAAATTCCATAGCAACTCCTGGACCACGAGCAGTAATTATATTACCATCTATTACAACTCTGTCTTCTTTGTAATTGCAGGACTGCATCTCTTTGCCAAAACCAGGATAACTAGTAGCATTTTTGCCTTCTAATAAATCTGCCGCTTCTAATACCATAGGAGCTGCACAGATTGCTGCCACTAAACCGTTTTTTCCATCTATTTTTCTCACATATTCTAAAACTTTTGCATTATCTCTTAAATTACCTGCACCCGGCATACCACCTGGTAGCACGATTCCATCAAATTCATCGATGTTTATTTCATCTATTTTTTTATCAGCAGTAATGGGAATGTCATGGTCACCTAAAACATCAAGTGAATCAAGACTGACTGTTACCACATCAATACTAGCCCTTCTTAATACATCAATATTTGTTACAGCTTCAATCTCTTCAAAGCCGGCTGCTAAAGGTATTAATACTTTACTCATCTTACCACTCCCTATTATTTAATTAAGATTTTCGGCTAAATAAGCCCTTTATTCCTAAGGGTTGCTAACCC
>CAYSHP010000118.1:0-5169 GCA_964430875.1 uncultured Halanaerobiales bacterium | reverse complement strand
GCTTGCTGGCCTTCAATATATTCTTGTGCTAGAGAGATTAAAGCAATCCATTTTCTTGGCATATTGGGAATATTCTTAAGTTCAGGAATGATAACAGGTACTCTTTTAGCTTCCAAAGCGGAATGAGATCTAAGAAAGTTATTTTATAGGGAGGGTTTTGATGAAAGGGTTTCAAGAAAAATTTGCTCGCTTTTTTGAAGAACCAACTCGTGAAGGCTTAAGAGATATTTTACAAGTTAATTATGGAGAATTAGATAGTTTAGATTTTAAAGCTGATTGGCCATCTTTGACTAAAATGGCGAAACATTTATTAGCTTTTGCTAATAGTGGTGGGGGATGTATAATTGTCGGAGTTTTAGAAGAGGATAACTTTTTAAAAAGCAAAGGGGTGAATGATTTATTAGATAAAGCTGATTTTCATGATGGAGTTAAATCTTATATACCTAAAAATTTAGAATATCATTTATTGAACTTTAGTTATGATAATTCAGAATACCCAGAGATAATTGATAAGGCTTTCCAAGTTTTAATTATTGAAGATACTCCTCAATATTTGCCTTTTATTTCTATAAGTAGTGGAAAAGGAATATCTGAAAATGATATATATATTAGAGAAGGTACTAAGTCAGTAAAGGCTTCATATCAAGAATTGCAAAAGATAATTAATAGAAAAATTAAAACTAAATATTCTACTGAATCAGAAATAAAATTAGAGGAACATTTGTCTCAATTAGAAATTTTATATTCTTATATAGATACTTATAAAAAAGTTAGCAAAGGTAATAACCTGTTTGCAGCTATTTCAGAAGCAATAGTTGATGGTGCTTTTGGAAAAATTGAAAAAAAAGAAAATCCATTATACCCAGAAGAAAATTTCGAAGAATTTATTGCAGAATAAAGAATTTGTACCAAAAGAATTTATTGCTTAAATTTGAAATTCTAAGAATGATGGAGTTATACACACTTTTTCTCCATCATTAGGGGGTTGAGCCGTGCGGACATGCTCTCTGTTATAAAGTTTGCAATATATGAGGTAATTAATTGGGCAACAAACTTTTTTCCAGTCCTATGGTATCAGCATGAGGGAAACCCTCGGGACGTTATGTAAAATAGGGTCATCAGTATTATTTAAAGTGATTATTTTGTGTGTATCAAAACAATACGAAATTACTTTGGTATTACTTTTTTTATTATAAAGTTATGAGTTTGTTGGACTAATTTTAATCTCTCTAACAAGGATGTGTGAACAATGAAAAATAGTCTTCCTGATTTTTGGAGTTTTAACAGAGTAAGAGATGCTTCTTTAATAAAAACAGAGGATATATGTTGGCAAGGTCCATTTTCTTGGGTAGGATACGAAAAGGAAAATGATCTTGAAACTATTCCGGATATTTCTGGAGTCTATTTGTTTACATTTGAGTATAAAGATGGTTATATTCTGCGATCAGCTGGTATTACAAATTCTATGAAGAGGCGATTTTCACAACATACTCGTGAATATAAAAAAGGTAATTATACTGTTCTTGATGTTGAATATGCCAAAAAAGGAATAAGGGAAGAAATTTGGCATGGTTGGCAATATGCAAAATCACATCGTGAAGAATTCTTAGAAAATAAGGATATTATATTAAAATATGTTGAAAAGGAGCTTAAAGCATATAGATTATTCATCGGTAATATTAATGACAAACGGAAAAGAGAGAGAATTGAATTTTCCATAATGCTTAACATTTATAGTTCAAAAGAACCATGGGCTGATTTAGTTGATAAAGGAATGGCTTTAAAAGGGAGATATAATAATGAAATTCCAATTAAAGTGAATAATTGTTGTTCGCACAATTTATATGGATTTCCTGATGTAATGGAAATTTAAAATAACACAATTAAATAGTTTTTTCCCGGTTTGAGTATGCTTTAAAAGAAGCTGGATATATGAATAGTTTGTAACTATAAAATACATTTCTTTCCCTGTCAGAAAGAACTTGGGGTTTAAACAAATAACCAAATAATAGCAATCAAAGTCCGTTAGCCTTTATTATTAGAGGTTAGCGGATTTTTTTATTTTGTATACGGTTTTTTAATTAGATATGTACCTTTTGCCATCTTAAATATAATGACATGCAGACAACGCTATATATGGCTAAGAAATAACATTGTTAAGTAATTTAAACATTCGAACAGGAAGGGTAAGCTATCATCCCTGTTCAGATGTTTTGTTTTTTAACGTGGATAGACAGTAGATTGTTTTAACATTTAGCCACAAATATGACAATTTGTATTTGAATATTTGGTTTATCCATGACTCTATGTATTTATACTATTTGAAAAAGCAAGGATCTTTCGATGCCCGACTCCTTTATTGAGACAGAAAAAGGTATACATATTCAACATACTTTTAATATCAAATAGGTATACCTTTTGTAATTGAAATTTATTTTGTTTTTGTCTTATCTTATCATTCCCACGAAAGAGATGGATAATCAGTATCAGAACCAAAATCCCAAATTGTTGTTTCCCAGGAAGTATACATTGGATCTCCATCTATTGTTGTATCAGCTGACCCTTCCTGCATTTGTTTAGTGGTTCGTGGTGAACCTTTTCCGGTATCACTTTGTCCGGAAGTCTCTAAATCATAATAGCTATTAATCACATTTCCATAATTATTAAAGTTATCACCAATTAGACCCCCCATATCATTTTGACCAGTTACAAGTCCAACAGAATATGAATTTTCTATATCTGATCTTACTAAACGACCGATTAATCCACCAACTAAATAACCATAAGTTGTTTCACTATAAAGACCAGTTACATCACCAAGTGCATATGAGTCTTTAACATGGCTCTCCTCTATAGAATCTGTTCCAAAATAACCCGCCAACCCCCCAAGAAAATTACCTCCACTAACATTGCCGGTCGCAAAAGATTTATCAATATTACCTTTATAACTATGGCCCACAAGTCCTCCACAATAATCATCACCTGTTACATCTCCAGTTGAATAGCTTTGTTTTATAATATAGTTATTATATCCGACTAAGCCACCTACATATCTTGGATCAGTTCCTGATGCATTAACTGCAACTGTAGAATAACTGTCTTCAATAAGACCTGGATTATCATTCTGACCTACTAAGCCTCCAAATGATTCACCATTATTACTCGTTATTTTGATTGTTCCTTCAGAATAACAATTTGTAATGCTATTTTTATTATGACCAGCAATCCCACCTATATTATAACTTTTCCCATCTACTGATAAAGTTATATTTGTGCTATTTGAGTAAAGTTGGCCGTAATTTCCCCCGATTATTCCGCCTATTGAATCTGAATCCATATTATCTTTAATACCAGTTATTTGTCCGTTAAAAGTACTATCTCTAATTACACTATATCTATTATTACCGCCTGTTAATCCTCCAGTATATGAATTACCATTTACTGAACCTGTAACATGACAGTTTTTAATAATATTATCATTACTCCCTCCTATATCTCCTTTTTTATATCCAATAATACTTCCTACATAACTTTCCCCACTAATATCAATTGAATCTATTATAATATCTAAAAGTTTAACTGAATAACCAAAACCAAATAAGCCAATGTAATCATCATTAGGTCTATTTATAAATAAATCAGATATAGTAAAGTCATTACCATCAAATTTACCCTCAAATTTATTAGTAGAATCACCAATCGGTAACCAACCTTTACCATTATTGGCAGAGCTACTAGCTAAAGTATCATAACCTGAACTAGTGGAGTCCAGATCATTCATGAGTATATAATCTCCATACAAATCTTCTCTAATATCATATAAATCTTCCCAATTATAAATTCCTATATATCCTGCAGGTGGTGCATCTTGCAGTTTAACTGTTTTTGTAAGATCAGACCCATCGACTGTTATACTTTCATTAGTTATGTCTACATAGTCAGTAGCAGTAACAGTATAATTGTATGTACCATCTTTTTTGTTGAATGTCGCCATTCCATTTCCGTCTGTATTTTTATCTTCTCCCTCTAAAGTTATCTTTGCATCGTTTATGGGATTATCACTATTGTCTATTATAGTAAAGGTAATATTATAGGTAGTTATTAATATAGTCATTGGTACATCTATTGAGACATCATTCCCATCTACAATAGCAGTATCATATACTGATTCATATCCAGTAAATGTTACATTATAATCATAAGATCCGTCTGGTTTGCTAAAAGTCACAACACCATTACTATCTGTTGTTTTTGATGAACCGACTAAGGTTACTGTGGCTCCTTCTATCGGGTCATCACTCTCATCTAATACAGAAAAATTTACATTATAGTTTGAGACTTGTGATAAGCCGCCCTCATTATTAGAACAGCCAGTAATTAATATCGACAAAGTGATTAGAATAATGATAAAGATGATCTTAATCAGATAATTATTTTTCAACATTAATATCCTCCCTTATATTTTTGTATAAATATTGCAAAATTACATAAATAAACTAATAAGTTATATTTAGATAAAAAGTAAAAAAATCCTTTAATTAAATAAAATAAGTAAGGTTTTATTTCGTATTTGTTAAAGCATTAAATGAAAATTTTGACACCAACATATGTAAAATCTAAATGTTTAAGTCAATAGATAAATGTACAAAAAGGTAATCTAAAAATGTACAGGTAGCCAAGATCCCAATTTAAAATTAATTTAATCCATTTTTGATTTTAGCATAGAATTTTTAAGCCGATAACTCTGTCCCTGGAAAACTAATATCTGAGCATGATGGATTAAACGATCAACCATTGCTGTAGTTAATCTGTTATCCCCAAGAACCGTATTCCAGCGTCCGAATTCTAAATTAGTAGTAATGATCATGCTCTTTCGTTCATAACATCTAGATACTACCTGAAAAAGTAAGTCTGCTCCATCCTGATGAAAGGGAACATAACCCAGTTCATCAATAATAATTAAATCCATCTTATCCAATTTTTTAAAGAAGTGCGGTAATGTTTCTTTACGGTGTCTTTTAACTAACTCATTAATCAGATCTTGAGTTGAATAATATAGTACCTTTTTGTTGATTTGACAGGCGTGTACACCTAAAGCGATCGCAAGGTGGGTTTTACCTGTACCTACTTTCCCATACAGCAATAAATTGTCTTTTTTGTCAACAAAAT
>CAYSHP010000117.1:0-5172 GCA_964430875.1 uncultured Halanaerobiales bacterium | reverse complement strand
TGCCGATGATAATATAGTAAAGTCAAGGATGCGATTGGGAGAAGATATTGAAAATTTAGATCCCGCTCACTTAGTAAGAGGATATGATATTGCCCTGGTTCTTTATAGTAACTTAATGAAATATGAACCCGGTTCTTCAGAATTAGTAAATGATGCAGCTGAAAGTATAGAAATCAGTGAGGATGGAAAAGTTCTAACGTTCAAATTGAAAGAAGGAATTCAATTCCATAAGGGATATGGAGAAATGACTGCCGAAGATGTTAAATTTTCTTTTGAACGCATACTAGATCCTGATGAAAACTCTGAGTATACTGCTGATTGGCAGACTTTAGATAGGGTTGAAGTTACTGGTAAATATACGGGAAAAATAATACTTAAAAAACCTTTAGCCTCTTTACTTACAACTACAATACCTTTCACCCCAGGTAGTATAATCAGTAAAAAAGCTCATGAAGAATTAGGTCAAAGGTTTGCAACAACCCCGGTAGGTTCAGGCTCATATTATGTTGAGAAATGGACACCCGAACAAGTTCTGGTATTAAGCAAATTCCAAGACTATTTTGATAAGCAACCAAATATTGACAAAATAGAATTATACCCAATAGCAGATTTAAATATAAGTGAAATGAATTTTGATAAAGGTGATTTGGATGTTACGGAAATCTCTCTTGATTCTATTGACCGGTATAAAAATGAAGATGATACAGATGTCCATATTTTATCTACATTGAAATACGGATTTATTGGCTTTAACCATCAATATGCTCCATTTGATAATATAAATGTTAGAAAAGCATTAAGGTATGCCGTGGATGTAGATATGATAATTGATGGTGCTTACAGCGGAGTTCCCAAAAGAGCAAATGCAATGATTGCTCCTGGTATTTTAGGACATTGGGAAAACGCACCTCAATATAATGTAAACTACCAGAAAGCTAAAGAACTTCTTGCAGAAGCTGGTTATCCAGATGGGTTTGAAGTAGAAATGATTTCCACAAGTAATCCTTTATATATGAATACTTGTCAGATTGTAAAAGAAAATTTGAAAAATATTGGTGTTGAAGTAAATATAAAACTTATTGAAACTTCAGCCTGGTATGAATATGTAGGAAAAGAATCTCATCCTATTATGTTTTTTGAAACATTCAGTCTAACTTTGGACCCTGGTTATTGGGTTGAATGGTTTACCACTGAACAGGTAGGTAAATGGAACTTTTTAAAATGGTCTAATGAAGAATATGATAGACTTGCTGACGAAGCTGCTGTCACTATGGATTTAGAAGAAAGAGAAAAAATGTATATAGAAATGCAGCGAATTATGGATGAAGACGCAGCTATTATATGGGTTACAAACGGCGCAAAGGCTTATGTGAGTAATAAACGAGTATCTCCTGAGTTTTTAGGGCACTATAATCAATATAGATATTGGTCTATTACTAATTAAAAGTTGAACAATAAGCGGGTATTACCTTTATACCCGCTTTTTATTTAATTTTAAAATCATAATTTTTAAGATTAGGAAGTGTAGATATGATAAGAAGAAAAATTGATAATGATGTAAAGAGAAAAAAAGTCGGCCTCTTAGAAATTACAGGCAATTCATATGAAAGAGGTAATAAACTGGGAACAATCAAAAAAGATGGAATTGGATTATTGGTTCAATATTTATATAAGGATTATTCAAGTAATAATGAATCTAAAAAACAAATTTTAGAACACGCCAAAGAACATATCCCATTTATTAAAGAATATTCTCCTAAAATATTTGAAGAAATTAAAGGAATTGCAGATGGTTCTAAAAGAAAGCTTGAAGAAATTATAATGATTCATATGCATGAAGAAAGATCTGGATTTTCATCTCATAATTGTACAACTTATGCTAGTACAGGCCAAGCAACTGTTGATGGTAAAACTTATATTGGTCAAACTTGGGATATATCTCAAAATCTATGTGAAACTGCTAATGCATTTTTAATTAAAGAAAAGGTGAAGAATTCTCCAGATATTTTAGCTTATACATATGCTGGTATGTTAGCAGGAGCAGGTATAAATTCAAAAGGAATATCTCTAGTATGGAATTCAGTACCGCGTCTAGATATTAAAGTAGGTGTACCTACCTATATAATAATTGCTGAAATATTAAGGCAAAAGAAAATGGGAGATGCTCTTGCCGCTATTTTCAGGGCACAAAGAGCTGGCTGTTTCAACTTTTTAATTGCAGATCATGATGATATCTATAATGTAGAGGCTACACCTAATGATGTTGAGATTTCTTATTCCGATTCATACTTTGCCCATACAAACCATTATACTTCTAATAAATTTAAAGATAAACAAAATATTGCCAATGTTGCTAAAGAATATTCTGCCTCAACAATCCTCAGGCAAAATAAGATGAATAGAATGTTAAAAGAAAATAATGGTAATATTGATTTAGAAAAATGCAAAGATTTTATGCGCGATCATTTAAATTATCCCGAATCTATTTGTAGACATCCCGACCCCAATAAAGCAAGTGAAAAAAGAATAATTACATGCTCTTCATTTGTTATTATACCTTCACAAAAAGAAATTTGGATAACAAACGGACCTGCTTGTAAGAATAAATTTCATAAGTATGCTATCTAATTAAGGAAGGGTTGGTGATTGGTCAGTGATAAAATATATATTAAGAAGGTTATTAGTAACTTTAATAACTGTACTAGGTGCTATTATTATCCTTTTTATAATAATACAATTTCTACCTGGAGATCCTGCAACTGTTATGCTGGGCCCTAGAGCCACTCCTAAAATTATTGAAGAAGTTAGAGCTAAAATGTGGTTAGATAGACCGGTTTATATACAAATATTTAAGTTTTTATACAATATTGCACGAGGAGATTTAGGAACTGATATTTTAAATTATATGCCGGTAAGACGTCTAATATTTAACGCTCTACCACATACTATTGCTTTAGCAGTATCAAGTATATTGATAGCTAGTATAATTGGGATTCCATTAGGTACTTATGCTGCAGCATACAAAAATTCTCTTATAGATAAAATTACAGGCTTACTATCAATTTCAATGATTGCTATCCCCTCTTTTTTAGCAGGAGTATTATTTTTATTGCTTTTCTCCATATATTTTGATTGGTTCCCGGCTATGGGAGGAGGAAAAGAAGGTGATATTTTAAGTCAATTATGGCATTTGATATTACCAGCTGCCTCTTTAGCACTAGGGTGGATAGGTTATATTGCAAGAATAATGAGAGCTTCTGTCTTAGAAGAGATTACGGAAGATTACGTGCGAACAGCACGTTCAAAAGGATTAAGAGAATATACAGTAATATTCAAGCACGTATTACGCGGAGCATTAATTCCTGTAATAGCTGTAATAGGTGTTGGTTTTGGTAATCTTTTGGGTGGTGCAGTTATAACAGAAATTATATTTCATCGGCCCGGACTAGGAACTCTAATTTATAATTCCATACAATCAAGGAATTATCCTATAGTCCAGGGAGGACTTATTATCGCTGTATTATTATATAGTTTGGTCAATTTAATGGCTGATTTATCATATAGTTTAATTGATCCTAGAGTAAGGAATGATTAATATGGATAAGAAGAGTAATTCTTTTAACAAATTAATATTCTATATTAAAAACTCCAGAATAAAAAGAGTTTTTACAGACCCATTGGGCTTATTAGGTTTTTTATTAATATTTTCTTTACTTTTGATAGCAATATTTGCACCATATATAACAACCTATTCACCCAGTGATATAGATATTGCAAATAGATTAACACCTCCTTCTTCTAATCATTATTTTGGAACTGATAATCTTGGAAGGGATGTTTTTAGTAGATTAATATTTGGATCAAGAATTGCTTTAACAGTTCCTTTACTCACTATTTCTTTTGGCATCATTTTAGCCATAGTTTTTGGTTTAATTGCAGGCTATAGTTCGGAAAGAATAGGAAATATATTTTTAATAATCTTTGATATTATCAAATCTTTCCCCGCTCTCCTTTTTGCAATGACAATAATAGCTCTTACTGGTTCCAATTTATTTATTTTAATAATTATAATCGGGATAACTCGTTTTCCTGCTTATGCTAGATTGATTAGAGCTCAAACACTACGGGTTAAAAACAAAGAATATGTAATTGCAGCTAGAGCAATCGGTGCTTCAGTCCTAAAAATAATGTTTAAACATATTTTGCCAAATGTAATTGGCCCTATTTTTATCCAGGCCGCAATGGATATTCCGGTAGTTATTACATTTGTGGCCGCATTAAGTTTTCTTGGCCTTGGTGTTCCACCTCCGACACCCAGTTGGGGAACAATGATTAAAACCGGTTATTCATTTATCAGAATATCACCCTGGATGGTTATTTTTGGTGGAATAGCTTTAATATGGGCTACATTAGGGTTTACACTTTTTGGGGAAGCATTACGTGATAATTTGGACCCCAGATTAAATCGTACCAGATAGGTTTTAATATATCAAAACTAGATAAAGATTGGTTTTTAAAAAATAAACGACCTTAGCCAATATTTACCAGGCTTTTGGTCGTTTAAAAGTTTCTTGTATTATATTTTTAGATGAAATTTAACATATTATTTAGACCAATAGTTCTTCAATGATTTTATAATACCCAGCATATCCCTTCTTTAATTGTTCTATCTCTATATACTCATCTTTAACATGAGCTAAATGGGCATCTGAAGGACCAAAACCTAAAGTGGGAATATCTTTTTCCCCTGCATAATGACTACCATTAGTACAAAAAGAATAATGTGATATCTCACTATTTAAATTGATATTATTTAATGCAGTATATATCCTTTGTATAAATTCATTATCTTCTTCATAAAACCAGGCGGGAAAGAATCTTTCAGTTTTTATTTTATTACCAGTCCAGCAGTCTTCAAATCCTTCTGAATAATATACTTCTGCTTCTAGTTCATGATCTTTTGTTTTAGCTTTCATAATAACTTCTTTTATTTGTTCTAATATTGAATCTCTGGTTTCTCCTACTAATGTTCTTCTATCAAAGGTTGCCCTGCAGTGATTAGGAACCACAGAAGAACCTAGATAAGGGGGAAAAATATTTTCCAATTTGTTTTTAAAGGTTCTTCTCCAAGCTAGTGGGTCATAAACCCGGAAAAGCCTGATGAATCTTTAA
>CAYSHP010000116.1:0-5185 GCA_964430875.1 uncultured Halanaerobiales bacterium | reverse complement strand
GTATTATTATAAAACCATATCATGATAAAGGTCTGGCCGATTATAGCCATGCTAAAGCCAGCCAGAGAAAATATTAAAGTAATTATTCCAGTATCAATATATAGGGCAATCACATAGGGATAATGCCAGACTGCCCAAATCAATCCTAATATCCAACCTGTTTTTTCAGCTGTATAAGCATTCTGTAGTTTTTCTAAGGCAAAGCCCCGCCAACCTGGTTCTTCTAACCCACTAGTTAATATTTCATAGATGAAAAATATCAAGATATAATTTAAAGGTATATTACTATTAAAAAATGAATCTAGATTTATACCGATTATTAGTCCGAATAATATAACTACTACATTTATTATTAATGGTATTAAAAATAAGTAAAAATACCATTTGGCTTTTACTTTTATTTTAAATATTCTTTTTATTAAATTAATAAGTCCTTTTTCCTTTGAATAAAGATAAGTTGTTAATAAAGCACCGACTAATGGACCATATACTCCTAATCTAAAAATTATATGGAGTATTACCTGATTAGAACTTGCAAAATCCCAATTTAAATATCTTACAAAGGGAATATCCTGATAGCCCATAATTAAAGCTATAATCCAAAAAAACCAAGTGAAAGTAAAGGTGATTGCGGTATATAAAATTAAGGACTTTCTATCTTCATTTTTCATTTTCAATCCTTTCTTAAACCTTTGAAAATATTATTAGACTCTTATTTCTTTATTATATAGAACTAAAGCTTCCGCTTCTTTATATTCATTATTCATGGCTTTTGTTTCTAAAAATGTCATAAATAATTTATCTATAGGATAAGTCATTTTAACTATATAAGAGTTCTTATACTTACTATCTCTTTCCATACAACAAAAAGCTTCGGCTACCTCATGATTAAAGGTACAAGAAAGGAAGGTACGATCTTTTTCTAGCCAACCTTTTTCTGTGCTCATTCCTCTGTATAAAACCACTTCACTGATATCTAGTAGTTCAAATAACGCCTGTAGAAAGGCCAGTCTATTAATTATATATTTACGGCGTAATAACTTATTTCCGGCTCCTTTAAAAATACCATCGGTTCTGACTTTCTTACCCCGATAAGTAACTAAACCTAATTCAGCCAGCATGATTTTTAAGCCTTTTATCCATTCTCCCGAATTAGGATTTAAAACAAAACCGTTTGTAGTTAAATTCTCCTGTTGAATTAGATTATATTCTTCCATATATTCATTAATGTCTTGATACAGGCTCTCATATCCGGCTTTTTTGTTAAAATCTAATTCATTATTTTCTTTTAAAAATAATGAATTAACCTTTAACCAGTCTTTAATCTGTTTTTTGGTTTCTTTAATAATGTTTTTAGTTTTAACTTTATCTTCAGCCTCAGCTTCAATAGTTATTTTCTTATTATATTTATTAACAGTATTTTTAATCTCTCTTATACTTTTGCGGCTCAATTTTTGGGAATCTTTTTCAAACTGAAACCTTCTAATATCTTCAGCTGGCAGCTCCCAGCACTTCCCTTCATCCTCATACTTAGTTATCCGCCATTTGAACATACCACTATCTTCATAGTATTCTTCGATAACCCCGGTTGTTCTACGGCCATCTAATAACCTGCAATTATTACCAGGTACAAGATAGCAGTAATCACCTTCTATAAACTCACTATCCGGCCTCATATCTTGATCATATTCATGTACTGCCATTAAAATCCCCCTCAACTTTTCTTAAACTTATAATATAGAATTCGGTGAGCCCTTTTAGCCATATTAAATAATCCGGCTGCTTTAAATGAAAACTTAAAAAGAGTTGATAAGTTCTCTTTTTTATCATAATCGGTAAAAAACCACTCTTTTACAAAACTAATATTACGGTGCCAATCTTCAATTTCTCGTGGGTCATCTATACCCCACTTTATTTCTGCTTGTGTCTTTTTAATAGAAGCATGTTTACCTATATTTTTAACGGTATATGTACTATAGGCATCAAAAATCAGATGAGCACCTGGAAAATGTTTTTGTAATTCATGGAACAATATTTTGAGTTGTTTTTCCTCTATGTACATAAAAAGTCCTTCTGCTACAATTATTGTATTAGCATTATCATCTATTTGCTTTAGCCAATTTAAATCAGTCACAGAGGAAGAAATAAAATGATAATTATCTGTATCTTGATAAAAATTCTTTTTGATATCTATAACTTTTTTAAAATCAAGATCATAAAAATTTACATTTTCATTATCTATTCTACCATACCTATTGTCTAATCCACAGCCCAAATGAATTACAGTTACTTCTTTATGATCACTTATAAATTTATTTACATATTCATCTATTTTTTGGGCTCTGATATTTAAAGTTATACAAGTTTTATAAGGGATATCTAACTTCTTAAAATCATATTCTATGTTATTAATAATATCTTTGGCTTTTTTATCTTTTATTATTGAATTTTCCCTCTCGTATTCTTTTGCTTTACAATATAAAGGTACTAAAAGGGTTTCTTTTTCTTTACTTAACTTTAAATTCTGCTTAGACATTATTATTCCCCCTCGAAAAATAAACTTTTCCTTATTATTTTAATCAGTTTTTACTTTCTATTAATATTCTCTTAATTTGACTGTAATACTTATTTATTATAATATGTTTAAGGCGCAACAATTATAAATCAGAAAGGAGGAATTTAATATGTATAAAATAGAAGCAGATTTACACATGCATACAGTCAATAGTGGTCATGCTTATTCAACAGTCGATGAACTAGCTAAAACAGCTTCCTTTAAAGGTCTGAAACTAATCGCTATTACAGAACACGGACCTAATTTACCAGGTGGACCTCATGAATACTTTTTCGGTAATATGAGTATAATACCTGAAGAACTTTATGGTGTTAAGATCTTAAAAGGTGTTGAAGCAAATATCTTGGATAAGGGTCAACTGGACCTGAGTCCGGATAGACTACAGTCACTTGATTTTATTGCGGCTGGACTTCATATGGATACTGGGCACAATTTAAAAACTAAAGAAGATTATACCCAGGCAACCATTGAAGCTATTAAAAATCCAATGGTCAATATGATAACTCATCCTGCTACTAAGTATTATTCAATTGATATGGAAAGAGTTGTAAAAGCTGCTAGTAAAAATGATGTTATCTTAGAGATTAATGCCAGTTCATTTAATCCTAAAAAAGCCAACCCTAGAGGTAGTCGCAAGCTTACAGTTCAATTATGTAAGTTGGCCAAAGAATATGGTGTACAGTTAAGTCTTAACAGTGATGCTCACTTCCACACTCAAGTTGGAGAAGTACATCACTTATTTGATATCTTAAAAGAAGCTGGTATTAAAAATAATGATCTTATAAATACTTCAATTGGTAAAATTGAAGCCTTTTTAGACAGTAATATTATTAGAAAAATCAGTGTCTAAATTTAAAAAGATAAGATGATATAAATATCATTTTAAGATGGTATTTATAATCATTCCTTTTATCTTTTTAAATTGCTTACATATTATTTATTTCTCTCCTTATCTTAGCTCTCCTTCAATGAATTTACTTTATCTCTTTCCTTTAATTATTTCAATTTCAACTCAATGTTTATTCATCTAAATTAATTTTTATCTATAACATAAAAAATCCCCTGCCTTCTTGGTTGAAAGTAAGCAGAGGATTATAAGTTCATATTTATTTTTACTAAATTTGTACTAGGGTATAGTTAAAATTAATACTTGTGTCTTCAGTTTTTATCATTTCATTACTATTTGGAATTACTTTCAAATCAAAGCTGAGCAAGTGATCACCATTTTCACCAGAAATATATGTGGCCCCCCTAGATACATCCTTCCACACAGAGCTCCCACCGACTTTAATCTTTAGATCATAGCCATTTTGTAAAATTGTGTTATTTAACTCTAATCTCCAGTGGGCATTACTTTTTACTCTTATCTTTCCAGCGTTTTCGATAATCACTGGCTCATCTAAGCTTTTATTTTTAAATTCATTATTGATATTTTCAATTCGAATTGGTTTAATTACTTCCATCTCTTGAAATGCGTCTATATTAACTATAACTTTAATAGTTTCACTGGCAAGTTCTTCTGAGGCATTTACATTGAAGCTGATAAGTAATAAAGCCGTTAAAAGAATAACAGTTACTTTTTTATTCATTTGTTTTTCCTCCTCATGCAGCCGGCTGCCTTGATTTTACAAGACCCTTAGCTTTGTGTCCTTATCTCACGATAAGTTTACCCCTGAAAAGAAGGTAAATAAAAAACCTGTCCTATAATTGTTCAGAGACAGGTAAAATTCAACCATCTTAGGTAGTTTAACAACCATAACTTGATAAAAGTCTTAGGTTAAAACTTTGCGTCTTAATCCTTTCAGATTAAGTAGCCCTTCTCTGTTTGGGTGAACATATATTCATTATTTATAATTATTATATCAAGATAACCAGTAATTAGCAAGAAATTTTTCAATTGGATTTCTTCTTTTTAATTAAAAACTATACTTCAATCCTGATAATATAGTATTCTCCTTTTCAAGATTAGAAGTTATAGCTAAAACCAAACCATACTTATCATTAAAATTATAACCAGATTCTAATCTATAGGGCTTATTTCCAAGTTTATAATTATATCTCAATTTGAAAAAGATAGGATCAGTTGAATATTCTAACTCTGTATATCCAGCTGATTCGATAAATCGTTTTTCATCTATAGAATAGACTGCTGGATAAATACCTGCTCTTAATCTAATATTTCTTGTTACTTTCACACTATCATCAATACCTATTGCGAGTTTTCTGTTATCATTACTTTCCCAGATAGCTTTTAGATCAGTTGAGAGTCCATCTATAATATGAATACTGTAACCTGTTTCAAGATAGGAAGTACCTTCTTGAGTTTTTAAATAAAAGGCATTATTTGAAAAATCATTTTCATAATACAAATCTAGGTCATAATTATAGTTTTTATCCAATAATAGTTGTATATGATTCATTTCTAATTGATATTCCTTACTTTGATCAGTAAAGACAATATCATCAAGTCCATTTAATTCGGCTGCCATATTTGTACTGGAAGGTGCAGCAGAAAGATAGATCGCATAAGTCCTCTTTTGGTCAAGATTAGAGTTTTCTTTCATCGAATCAGTAAATTTACTTTTATTAAGCCGTAATAAACCTAAGAGA
>CAYSHP010000115.1:0-5209 GCA_964430875.1 uncultured Halanaerobiales bacterium | reverse complement strand
TATAAAAAAATTAAAGACAACTATCTCTGTGAAAGGATGTGGTCCTTTTTGGGCGCAACTGCATCATTATTCTGGAAATTGTTTGAGGAAACCGGGTCGGTAAATGCATATCTGGCATACAGGAGGATGTTTAGGACAGAAATTGGAAGAGGTAGTTAATACGGAAAACCAAAACATAACTAAAGGCTGTGAAGGAGAGAGTAGTTACAAGAACTTAAAACAGGGAAAGACTGTCTAGAGATTGAGAACGGTCTTATTAAGGTTTTGTAATGAAGTTCACTCCTGAGCCGAGGACTGAACTAATAGTAGGTCATTTCCGGGTAATTACGTTAAAGATTCAAGTGATCTTACCATCTGTATGTGGTGAGGTAACTAGGGTGGTACCGCGTTCATCTCGTCCCTTTTTGAGGACGAGTTTTTTTTATGCTAAAAATTTGGAGGTGTCAAAATTGGATTTATTAGAAGAAATTAAAAAGATTGAAAAAGAAGTAGAAGAAAAGTTCGAAAATGTAAAAGACCTTGACCAGTTAGAAGATTTACGTGTTGAATACTTAGGTAAAAAAGGTAAGATTTCGCAAATTTTCTCTAAAATGGGTCAGGTTGCAGATGAAAAAAAGCCGCTTGTAGGAAAAGAGACCAATATATTAAAAAATAAAGCGCAAAAGATGTATGAAGAAATTAAAGCTAAAAAAGAAAAAGAATTAAAACAAAAAAGATTAAAAGCAGAAACTATTGATATCACTTTACCGGGTGCTAAGGTAAATGTAGGACATAAAAATCCCTTTACCCATATTATCGATGAAGTGGTAGAACTATTTTTAGGAATGGGTTTTTCCATTGAAGAAGGACCGGAAGTTGAAAATGAATTCTATAACTTTGCAGCCTTAAATATTCCCGAGGACCATCCGGCCCGAGACTTACAGGATACCCTCTATGTTGATGATGAGTATTTATTGAGAACCCATACCTCACCGGTGCAAATTAGAACTATGGAAAAACAAGATCCACCGATTAGAATCATTGCACCGGGGCGGGTCTATAGATCAGATGAATTAGATGCTTCTCATTCCCCGAACTTCCATCAGATTGAAGGTCTTGTTATTGATAAAGATATTTCATTTAGTGACTTAAAAGGAGTCATTGCGGAGTTTGTACATGAAATATATGGGGAAGAAAGAAAAATTAGATTTAGACCAAGTTACTTCCCTTTTACAGAACCCAGTGCAGAGGTAGATGTTTCCTGTAATGTTTGTAAAGGTGAAGGATGTTCATTTTGTTCCTATACCGGCTGGGTAGAAGTATTAGGTTCTGGTATGGTTCATCCCAATGTATTAAGAATGTCAGGCCTTGATCCTGATGTATACAGCGGTTTTGCCTTTGGTATGGGCTGGGATCGGATTGCGATGTTAAAATATGATATAGATGACATTCGAGTACTGTATGAAAATGACAAAAGATTTATCCATCAATTTTAACAAAGGAGCGTGAATTATAATGCAGGTACCATATAACTGGTTAAAAACATATATAGACTTCCCCTATACTCCTGAAGAGCTGTCTCATAAATTAACGATGGCCGGTCTTGAGGTAGAGGAAGTTGAGTATTTAGGTGAAGGTTTAGAAGATATAGTAATTGGAGAGATTGCAGAGATTAATAACCATCCCAATGCAGATAAATTAAAGATTTGTAAAGTTAATACAGGTGATAAAACTCTCCAAATGATTACGGGAGCGCCCAACATAAGGGTGGATATAAAGGTCCCTATTGCTGAGGTAGGTGTAGCTTTACCAACCGGGATGGAGATTGAAAAGACTAAATTAAGAGGCGAAGTATCAGAAGGTATGATCTGTTCAAAAGATGAGCTGGGACTTCAAGAAGAAAGAGCCAGTGGTATCATGATTTTACCTGATGATGCTCAACCCGGCCAAAAGTTTGTAAAATACTATGGTTTAGATGAATATGTATTTCATCTAGATTTAACCCCAAACTATGCCCGTTGTTTAGGGCTGTTAGGTGTAGCGCGGGAAGTTAAGGCTATGGAAAAAAGCGGTAATGAAATTAACTTTCCCAAGATTGATATTGAAGATGATGATAATCAAGAGATAGAGAAGCTTGCTTTAATAAAAATAGAAGATGAGGACTTATGTCCACGTTATGCGGGCCGAGTTATCAGAGATGTTGAGATCAAACCATCTCCAAAGTGGATGCAAAGAAGACTAAAAGCAGCTGGAATCAGACCAATTAATAATATCGTTGATATTACTAACTATGTATTATTAGAATATAATCAGCCCTTACATGCTTTTGATTTAGATAAGATTAAAGACGGCCAGGTAATTGTTAGAAGAGCCGAAGAAAATGAAAAGGTTGTAACCTTAGATGATGTTGAACGTACTTTAGATCAAGAAACACTTGTAATTACAGACCCTGAAAAAATAATTGCAGTGGCCGGTGTCATGGGGGCAGCTAATAGTGAAGTTACTCAAGAAACTACTGATATCTTTTTAGAAGCAGCCTACTTTGCACCAACCAGTATCAGAAAAACTGCTCGTAAATTGGGACTGCCCAGTGAGGCTTCCCACCGCTTTGAACGCGGTATAGATATAGAAAGGGTAATTGAAGCTGGTAATAGAGCTGCTTATCTCATGCAGGAATATGCAAATGGTAAAGTGGCCAGTGGAGTAATTGATAACTACCCTGTTCCTTATGAGGAAAACATCATAGAAGTTAACTTAGCAAAAGTTAACCGTCTTTTAGGGATTGAACTAAATAAAGATGAGATAGAAGAAATGTTAAAAAGATTAGAGATAGAAGTTGTTGAAAAGAAAGCAGATGCCATTAAAGTAAAAGCCCCTTCTTATCGAAATGATATTGAACAAGATGCCGATATTATTGAAGAGATAGCAAGAATATATGGATATAATAATATTCCCTCAACAGTGCCGAAAACAAATGAAGTGGGTAAAAGAAGTAAAAAGCAAAAGATTGAAAAAGAAATTAAAAATACAATGAATGCCGCCGGTTTAGATGAAATAATCACCTTTAGTTTAACCGGTTCTCAAGATTATAAAGACCTTGATTTATCAAAAGATCATCGATATAAAAAATGGGTAAGTATTAAAAATCCCTTAAATGAAGCCTTTGGACTGTTAAGAACTTCGCTTATACCTAATTTAATTGATTCTATAGCAACAAATGCCAAAAGACAGATCGATCAGGTTAGATATTTTGAGATAGGCAGAGTATTTACTAATCAGGGACATAAGAAAAGACCTCTTGAAAATACTAAATTAGCTGCAGGTTCAATGGGGGCTGCTCAAGATATCTGGCAACTTGATGCACCTGATTTCTATTATTTAAAAGGTGCTTTAGAAAAGCTTTTTGAAAGACTTGCAATCAGTGAAGAAATTGAATTTGTAAGGGGTAAAGAAGACTTCATGCATCCGGGTAGAACGGCTGAAATCAAGTTTAAAAATGAAAAAATAGGGATCTTAGGAGAACTTAAACCCAAAATAATTGATAGTTATGATTTAAAAGAGAGAACAGCTGTCAGTGAAATTGATTTAACCAAGATATTAAGTGAAGTTGAAATCGGTGATTATCTCTTTGAAATGCTGCCTAAATATCCAGCTGTAGCGCGTGATTTAGCAGTGCTAATTTCAGAAGATGTTCCGGTTATGGAAGTATTAAACTTAATTAATAATACAGATCATGAGATCTTAAAAGATACGGAACTCTTTGATATCTATCAGGGAGAACAGATTCCGGCTGGTCAGAAATCAATTGCCTTTAAATTACTATTCCAGGCACCAGATCGAACCCTTACCGATGAAGAGGTAAATGAGGTCTTTAATCAGATTGTTAAGAACCTTAAAGATAAATATGAGGCAGAAATAAGAAAAAAATAACCGTAGTTGCAGGAATTTGAAATATAATAGTGAAATTATTAAAGTAGAACATAAACAAACAGGGGCGGTATAATCATGGAAAAATATAAGGAAGCAAATAAATTCACAGTAAAGATCTTGGATGAGGAACTAGTAGTAAAGGGTAAAGTATCTGAGGATTATGTTAGGGATCTGGCTGAATATATCAATAATGTCGGCCAGGAAATTCAAGAAACCTATCCTCGTTTACCACGCAGAAGTCTACTGGGTCTGACCATGATCAATATTGCTGATGATTTATTTAAAACAAAATCTGAACTCCAGAAATTAAAAAAAGAAAATGAAGAACTAAAAGATGTAAGAGATAAGTTAATAAAAGACAATAATTCACTCAAACGAGACAATCGAGAACTAAATGATCTACTGGAGGAGGTAGATTAATAATTGGATGGCTCAATTACCGTTATAGATATATTAATAAGTATCATCCTATTATATTTCATATTTGAAGGCTATAAAAAAGGATTTGTAAAACAAACTGCTACAATTTTAGGAATATTAGTTTCTCTCTATCTGGCTATCACCAGATATGCAGAGTTTCAATACTTTCTAAAACCTTATTTAAATGTTTCTGAAACATTTCTGCAGTTTATCAGTTTTGCAGTAATTTTTTTAGGGGTTAATATCATTATCCAGATTCTAAGCAATGTCTTAGAAAAGATGACGGATAATGCCTTTATCAAACCCGTTAATCAGGTTGGTGGTGCTTTATTTGGACTTATCAAAGGAGGAGTATTAGTTTACTTTTTGCTTTTGATCCTTTCAGAGATTCCCTACCAATCCCTGACTGATACTATAAATCAGTCCATGTTTGCGGACCGGTTTTTAGATTTAACACCCTATGTAAAAGAAAATTTAGAACGTCTTTTTGGCCATAACTAATATTATGGTCAATTTTTTTATAAGAGGTGAAAAAAATGCACAGTTTTAGTAATAAAGAAATATCAGAGATGTTAAGTGAATATACTGATTTAATGAAGATTATGGGTGAAAACAAATACCGGGTAAGAGCCTATGATAATGCCTCCCGGATTGTGGCTGACCGCACCATAGATTTAGAAAAAATGGTCAAAGAAGATCGTCTAGAAGAGATAAAAGGAATTGGTGAGGGAATAGCTACAACTATTAAAAATATATTTGAAAAGGGCTATTGTGAGCCCTTAGAAGAATTAAGAAAAGAACTACCACCTGGTTTTGAAGAACTATTAAATATACCGGGTTTAGGTCCTAAAACAGCCGGTAAGTTTTTAGAAGAACTAGA
>CAYSHP010000114.1:0-5515 GCA_964430875.1 uncultured Halanaerobiales bacterium | reverse complement strand
ATCTGGAATAAATAATTTGAATTCAGATCAGAAATTTTATTAAAATAGATAGTTTAAATAAAAAGAAACTAAAAAAATGGCGGATAGTTTATATTAATAAGATTTGTTTTTAAAGTAAAAATTATCAATGTAAAAAGTTGTATAAAAAAAAGAATGAAATATCAAAAAAACTAAAAATAATAAGAAATTAATTTAGAGAATAGTTGCAGTTTATCTAAAAAGTGTTAGGGCAAGGTATTAAATCTAGGGCCTATATTTAGAAGATTTTAGGTGTGTAAATAGCTATAGAAGCCTGGAAAAGATATAAAATGCATTTTCTTAATCGTCATGTTCAAGTATTAAATTTACTTAGAAAAGTTGATTATTCAAATGTTAGCTTGTTATTAAATACATTTCATATGAATAGGGTGGTTTAGCAAAGTAAAAAAATTAAAATTAGTACAAGTTGGTGTAGGCGGCTGGGGTTATAGTTGGGCTGGCGTTGTAAAAGAGTCAAAATATTGGGAGGCAGTAGGTTATGTAGATATAGAAAGACAAAATTTATTAGAAGCTTCTGAAACTTATGGATTGAGCCAAGAAAAATGTTTCAACGATTTGCATAAAGCGTTAAACAAAGTAGAGTGTGATGCTGTATTAGTAGTGGTTCCTCCAAAATATCACAAGGAAGTTGCAATAAAAGCGTTAGAAAATGGGAAACATCTTATAGTAGAAAAACCATTAGCAGATACTTTCCCAGCTGCTTTTGAAATGGTTAATAAAGCTGAAGAAGTTGGCAAAAGATTAATGGTTAGCCAAAATTATAGATATAAAAGAGAGACAAGAACTGTCAAAAATGTTTTAGAGAAGGGAATTGTAGGTCAGCCGGGTTATATAACAGTAAATTTCCATAAGGCAACTCATTTTGATTCACCTTTTAGATTAGAAATGGAAGAACCATTATTAAGAGATATGTCTATACATCTCTTTGATCAAATGCGATATTTGTTGGATAAAAATCCTGTTAGTGTGTATGCTAAAACCTGGAATCCTTCTTGGAGTTGGTTTGACGGTAATGCAGTTGCAGTTGTACTTGTTGAATTTGAAGATGGGATTATTGTTAATTACCATGGGAGTTGGGTCACTCAAGGTTGGGAAATAACTTGGGACGGAGATTGGAGATTAGAATGTAAAAAAGGAGAAATTCATTGGTATAATAACGAAGTTATCGTAGAACCTGCTACTATATCCCAAAATGAATTTGATTTAAAAATGTTAAAAAAAGATGATAAATTGTTAATTGATCTTTTACCCATGGAAGTTGAAGAAAGGAAATATTCACTGTTAGAATTTTATACTGCAAGAAAGGAAAACCGTGAAGCAGAAACTAGTGGGAAAGATAACATTTATAGCATGGCGTTAACTTTTGCAGCTGTTGAATCTGCAAAAACAAATCAAAAGATACTTATTAAAGATTTATTAGAAATAAATAAAAGTGGTAATTATGAAATATGGAGTCAATACTTTTGACTTTATTTCTTCTTTTAGAACACAAGCTTATAGTCTTGTAGATAAAATTATTTTTTTGATTTAGTAGACATTGTTTTGAAGATGCTAGTTTAATAGATGATAATAACTATAGAAGAAATCTCTTAAATAAAAATATAAAAATTATAATCATACTAAAAATATTTTTTAATGTATATAAAAAGTTGCTAAACAAAAATCATAAAGGCATTTATGAAAGGCGATTTAATAATAATTAGGGTATTATTTAAAAAAGATTATAGGCATTACAATTTACTTTAAATACGGTGAAATCAAAATTTGCTGGAGTTCAAGTCCCCGTCTCTCTGCCATAGATATTACAGCCCATAAGACCTTTTTAGAAACCTGCCGAAAGGAGGTTTTTTTTTGTTGTTTGACAGGCATGCACTTAATCTATAGGGTGAAAGTCCTGAATTCCGAACACGATTTAGGAATTAGCTGAAGACAAAGGTGTCGTGGACGACCATTAATCTGAAGGAAGTCTAAAGCAAAATTTTGGTCCGAGGTACACGAATCACATTTGAGGCTGACTATAACTGGATGAGTTTGCAACACAAAACAAAGTCCTTATCGTGCGAAAGTTATTACAGTAAATGTGACGGATATATGAAATGAAAGATTAAGTACTTAACCTGTGAGATCTCATGGACACATTATATATGTGGTTGAAATAAGATTTATCATGAGAAGTCAGTTCCTGTCATAGTACTGATACGTTATTAGAAATTTTGACTTTGGAAGGACAGGACGATAATTATTTATTTAGTGGTTAACTTCATAGAGCATGAAGAACACAGCCAACCTTTAATTAGGGCTTCTTAATTGAAAAGGGAATGGAATTTCCCAATAAATATTAAGAGCGTGGAGTGTAATATGGGAGTTAATACAATCGAAAGATTTATAGATAATTATTGAACCGCTGTATACGAGATCCGTATGTACAGAGGTGTGGGAGGTCGGTAGATGAACTAATCATCTACCTCCTACCCGATTTTCACTGGCAAAATTTTACTAAAATATATTATAAATACTATTATATAGTACTAAATTAGACTTAATACCATTTAATTGGTTTAGAGAGTATTTATAAAGGTTTTAATTTATTTAATAAATTACGATATTATAACTGTGCTTTCAATTTTTTTTATCAAAAGAGTGAAGTTTATTTACTAATTGATAAGATCATTTGAAGGAGTTATAAACAAAATGGGAAAAGAAAACTATCAATACAAAAATTTAATTGAAAATATACCTACAGCTTTTGCTTATCATAAGGTTATTTATAATGAAGACAATAAACCCATTGATTATCTTTTTTTAAAGGTAAATAATAAATTTGAGGAACTTACAGGTTTAAAGCGGGAAGAAGTTATCAATAATAAAGCAACTGATGTTTTAGATAATATAACTAATGATCCCTTTGATTGGATTCGATTTTATGGAGAAGTTGCTTTGACAGGAAAAAGTGTAAAATTCGAAGAGTATTCTGAACCTTTAGGAAGATGGTATCAAGTTAAAGCATATAGTAATGAAAATGGTTATTTTACAACAATTTTTAATGAGATAACTGAAAGAAAGTTAAAAGAAAAAGAGTTAAAGGAAAAAAATGAAAGATTAAATAATATTTTTAATAATTCTAATGATATTATATGGTCTATGACATGGCCTGATTTACAAGTGCAATTTATCAGTAATTCATCAAAAGATATTGTTGGATATTCAGTTGAAGAATTTAAAGAAGATCCTGTCTTAATACAAAAAATAACTCATCCTGAAGATAAATCTATTAACATAAAATATTTAACAGAAATACAAAAAGAAGGTTATGCTGAAAGAGAGTTTAGAGTTATTTGCAAAGATGGGAGTATTAGATGGATGTATGATAAAAGTAAGATGATTTATGATGAGAATAATAGACCTATAAGAATAGAAGGGGTAATGCATGATTTAACAAGAAGAAAAAAATCAGAAAATGATCTAAAAAAAGAAAACCTTTTATTTGATAGTATTTTAGAAAGTGTTCAAGAAGGGATAAGTGTATTAAATCCTGATTTAACTATACGCTATATTAATTCCACCCTGGAAAAATGGTACAAGGATAAATTACCACTTAAAGGTAAAAAATGTTATGAAGGATATTATGATAGAGATTCTTACTGTGATAACTGTTCTGTCTTAGAAAGCTTAGAATCAGGTCAAATGGAAAGTCAAATTAAAGAACTATCTGATGAATTTGAACTTGATTTTATTGAAATTTTTAGTTATCCAATCTGGGATGAAGATAAAGAAAGTATAACAGGAGTAGTGGAATTTAAAAGAGATATCTCAGAAAGAGAAAAACAGAGAAAAGATCTCGAAATGATGAATTTTTCTGTAAATAATTCTAATTTACTTATTTTTAGAGTAAGCCCTGAGGGAATAATAGAATATGTTAATGAAATAGTTTTAGATAAATTAGGTTATGAAAAGGGAGAACTTATTGGAAAAAATGTAAAGAAAGTATTAAATACTGTTAATTATTTAGATAGAGAAAACTTTTGGGAAAAGTTAAAAAAATCAACTACTATTACTTATGAAAGAAAATATATAAGCAAAGATGAAAAAGAATTTCCAGTAGAAATAACCAGTCAATATTTTAAATATAGAGATAAGGAATATGAGTTTGTTTTTTCTCAAGATATTACTGAAAGAAAACTGCAAGAAGAAAAAATAAAAAATCAAAGGGAAAGAATGAAATATATTTTAGAGGGGACCGAAGCAGGAACATGGGAATGGAATGTGCAAACAGGAAAAACAATATTTAATGGGAAATGGGCTGAAATTATTGGTTATACTTTGGATGAAATTTCACCGATTACGGTTGAAACCTGGAAAAACCACACCTATCCTAAAGATTTTGAAAAAAGCAAGAAAAAATTAGAAAAGCATTTTAATGGTGAGATAGACCAATACAAAAACGAACTAAGGATGAAACATAAAAATGGACATTGGGTATGGGTGCTTGATCAAGGAAAAGTTATTTCCTGGACTGATGATGGTAAACCGTTTAAGATGTTTGGTATACATTTGGATATTACAGACAGAAAGAAAAAAGAGGAAAAATTAAGAAATAATAAGGATCTGTTGTCTTCTATTTTGGAAGTGCAAAATAATTTGGTAGTAGTTTTGAATAAAGAGGGAAAAATTATTAAATTTAATAAATCTTGTGAAAAGTTAACAGGTTATACTTTTGAAGAGGTAAGAAATAAAAAAGTATGGGAAATATTAATAAAAAAAGATGAAATAGAAGAGACCAAAGAGGTCTATAGAAATCTGAAAGCAAAAAATTTTCCAAATGAGCATGAAAATTACTGGATAACAAAAACTAAGGAGTTGAAATTAATTTCTTGGTCTAATAATGTAATACTAGATCAAAATAATGAAGTCAAATATATAGTAGCTACTGGTGATGATATTACAGACAAAATATGGGGAGAAAAAATATTAAAAAAGAGTCAGCAAATTGCTAATGTAGGTAACTGGGTATATGATATTAAAAATAATATATTATTTTGGTCTGATGAAATTTATAGAATTTTTGGAATGAATCCTCAAGAATTTGAAACCAGTTATGAAGCCTTCCTTAATGTCATTCACCCTGATGATCGCGAAAAAGTAGATAACGCTTATAATACTTCTATTGAAAATAATGAGGAATTTTATGAAATAGAACATAGAATTATAAAACATGATAATGGCCAAATTCGTTATGTGAAAGAAAAGTGTGAACATATAAAAAATGATGATGATGAGATAATACGTTCTTTAGGAATTGTTCAAGATATTACAGACCATATAGAAAAAGAAAAAGAAATAAAATATTTATTATATAAAGATAAATTAACAGATCTTTATAATAGACGTTTTTTTGAAGAAGAAATAAAGAGGTTAGATACAAAAAGAAACTTACCTATAAGTATTATTATGGTAGATGTAAATGGATTAAAAATTA
>CAYSHP010000113.1:0-5541 GCA_964430875.1 uncultured Halanaerobiales bacterium | reverse complement strand
ATTATTTTAATCTTAATCTATTTTCGTTAACTTTTTATAACTTGAATTATAAATCTTATACCCTAGCTTTTATAGGATACATCATTGAAGTTACCGACTAGATAAGATTCTGTATTTGGCTGATAAACTAGATACTAATATTATACTCTTTAGCTAACTTTTCAATAGGAATATTATATTCTTTAATGATTTTAATAGTTACCTGGTTTATAAAATCAGATTTATTATTCCATACTTTTTCAAAATACTTATGGTAATCATTGACAGTCATAATCAATTTTAAGAGATAATTAAAATTTAAACTCTCTCTTTCCGAAAGCTTATCAGTGATTACCGCATGAATATCATTAGGAACTATTGAATCAAGATTTACTAAATCCCAAATTCCATAATTTGATAATTCATTGGTTATTTCTTGCGATTTGTTCTTAAAAGTGGGTTCTATAATACCTTTATTAACTTCTGCCCTAAATTCATTTAATAGATATTTTTGTAAAGAAGTAGCCGTTATTTCAATATCAATTTCACCATTTCTAGTGAGTTCCTTTACTTTTTGTTTATACTCATCCACTTCTTCGGCTAGTAAATTAAATTCCCTATCTGCCATCTCTAACATGCCCGATAAAGCATAAAATCTACGCTGTAAATGTTTCGGCAAGTTACCTTTAAGCTTATAGTTTCTGTCATGTTCTATTTCAGCCCAGGCATGTTGTAAGATACTTCTAATTTGAATCTCAAACTGAAGGTCTTTAAATATTTTATAATCTTTATTATTGACTAATTCTTGAGTTAAATTAGCGATATAATGGACAGACTTATATCCCATCTTGTCAGCATCAAGTAGATCTGATTTATCTTCACTATTTTCATAATCAATTATAAAGACATTTTTTATTAGATCACTAATCTCATGCACATCCTTTTCAAAAAGCGTAACGATTCTAATCCCTGCTAAATCAGTTATTTCTTTACTAGGTTCTGTATATTTATCTCGTTTGGCTTTTCTTGTAAAGCTATCTACTTTCTTGGCCCGACTTGCTATACTGTGGTAATATATATCTTTTTCTATTAGCATTTCTTTTATAATATTTTCAACTTTATTAGCCAGTTTTTTGTATCTTTCTCTATTGTTTTCAAACCAATTGACAGCTTTTTTCACTTTTATATCTTTAGCCATCTCTACCCCTCGCTTCTATAACTTTTTAGTTAGATAATAGTCATCGTGGCCTTCAAAGCTAAAATCAGACAACCTTGCTTCAAATTTATAACCTTCTTTAATCCAAAAGCAAACTGCCTGTTTGTTTTCAGACGAAGTTTTAACATATAGTTTTCTAATATCTTTCCCTGATGCAAACTTTTCTACATAATCAACCACAATATCTCTACAACCATTTTTTTGATAAGGTTCATCGATTTTTAACCAGACAATTTCAGCAACATTATTAGCTCCTTCAAAAGGTGCTTCTTTTAAGACAGAAAATCCGATTATTTTCCCTTCTTTTACAACCGTAAAGGTATTTATATATTCATTTACAAAGAAATCTTTAACAACATTATTAGCTACTTCTGCGGGGTTACTGTCACCAATCATTGAAATCACAAATTCATTTAATTTCTCTTGATCCTCAATTACTGCCTTTCTAATATTAATCAAAAAGTATTCCACCCTATAAAACAGACTTAACTTAATTCAAAAGATTTATATTCACTCCACTTACCTTGCCTTTTAATATAAATTGCTAATTTACCTGCTTTAAGTTTTAAAGAATCTCTGCCGAACTTATTAAAATAATCTTGTATAATATCATTCGTTTTATCATAAGTATTACCCATTGCAATTGTCATATGGTAGATGTAATCATTAATATCATCTTCTTTATATTTAGGTAAAATACTTTTTAATTTATATACTAACTGTTCAATTGATCCTACCGGTACAGGTGATAAATAGATCACCTTACTTGTGGGAAAAGAAGAAATCGGTACTGCCTGAAAATCAAATTTGGGAAAAGTATTTGCAATTAGACTTAATTTGTTAATTATATTATCATTTAATTGCCTGGGCAAATAGAAATCAGGCAGTAAGGTTATATGGAAAGGCACTTTTTTTCCTTCACTTTGGATATACTGATTACGAAATTCTTCCATACCTTTTATTTCATTGTCTGGTAATAATATTAGTATACTTCTATCTGCTTTATTTACCATATTTATATAACCCCCTCTTGTTATTTAAAAGTTCTTTTCCATAAAGATAGTAGAGGGTAGATAATAATCTTCCATCCTGCCACCTGAATATTCTTTTATAATATCTTCACACCCTGTGACACTAACAAATTTTTCTTTTTTATAAAAGTCAATAGCCCATTCTGCTTCATTATGTACTAATAAGCAGATCTTATTATAATCTTTTTCTTTCAGTAATTTTATTAATTTATCTACAGTTTGTTTACCATAACCTTTGCGCTGATAATCATTAAGTAAATAAAGTCCAACTAAGTAAGCTGTCTTTTCTGTTAAATCAGTTACTCCCACAAATCCTATTTTTTTGTCATCACCTTTAATAATATATATTTTATAATCTTCTGGCAGCCCTTCTTTTTCAAATTCCTTAGCCTGTTTTTCAAAAGCCTCTGGCATTATCTCAGAATAGGCATCTTTTGCATCTCGACAGACTTTAGCTAAAAACTCAACATCTTTTTCTTTAGCTTCTTTTAGTTTGATCTTCAATTTTACTCCCCCCTAAATTGTTTTTCTCTTAATTTATTTTGCAAAAAATCAATTATCTTATAATCCCATTTAGGTAGATTTTTATTTTGTTTTTTATTATATTGTTCAACCAGTCGATTATAATGAAAGTATAATTTGGTTAGATCCTGCATACATTTAATTAGAAGATCTCGACTAGCTGTTTTCTCAATAACAACTGCTATTTTATAACCAATTGTATACCAAGAACCCTGACCACCATTGTTAGTCATTAATTTAAAGTCTCTATTATATAATTTTCTTTCATCAGCAAAATTTCCTTCTAAAATATCTAATAATTATCCTCTCCCTATAATTGTAAATCATTATCTAAATTAATGATATAAATCACCTTTTAAAACTGTGACTGCTTGTCCACTTAGATAAACTCTCTTATCTCCTAATCTGATCTTAAGACTTCCCCCTCTTTCAGAAGCCTGATAAGCTAAAAACTCATTTATATTTAACTTATTCTGCCAGTAGGGAGCTAAAGCACAGTGAGCTGAACCAGTTACTGGGTCTTCATCTATACCAATTGAGGGAGCAAAAAATCTTGAGATAAAGTCATATCTCTTAAAACTAGATCTGCTTGTTACTATCACACCCCTAGACTCAACTTTTTTTAATAGTCTAAAATCTGGATCTAAATTTTTAACAATTTCTTCAGACTCTACTTCAATTAGATAATCAAAACGATTTTTACCTACATATATAGGTTTAACATCCAGAGCATTTAAAAGAATTTGTGGTGCAAATTCTTCTTTGGGGGCTTCAATCGGAAAGTCTAATTCAATCCATTGATCATTTTTTCTTGCTACTAGAAGACCGCTTTTAGTATTAAATTTAATATCTTGGGTTTTATCTACTCTCTTTGTTTCCCAGAGAACATGGGCACTCGCTAAAGTAGCGTGTCCACAGAGGTCAACCTCACTGGTCGGAGTAAACCATCGCAAGTTATATCCGTCCTTTTGCTTAAAAAGAAAAGCGGTTTCAGGTAAACTCATCTCTCTTGCTACATCTGTCAGCCAGCTTACTTCTTGCAGTGTATCTAAAATACAGACAGCAGCTGGATTACCTTTATATGGTTGATTTGTAAAAGCATCTACCTGATATATTTCCATTGTTTTTCCTCCTTAAGATTTAATAAAGCAAATTACACTTCGGCTACAACACGACAGGGCAAGCCCGACATTTCAGAATATTTAATAGGAAAGGTATAGGCTTTAAACTGTTTGAATTTTTTGTCTTTTAGAATTTGTTCAAAATTACAGATATTTTCAACAATAAAGACACCTCGATCTGCACAATATTGATCCATTTCAGAATGTTCTTTTCTTCTTCTAATTCCTACAAAGTCAATCCCAATAATTGATATCTTCTCATCTAATAACCGATTGATCAAATCTTTGGACAATTGAGGATGTTCATTAAAATATTGTTTGGTTCCATAACCAAATTTTTTTAAAAAACCTGTATAAAATCCGACAAACATATTCTCTTTAATTTTATCTAGATCAATATTTTCAATTTTTATTTTGTTTTCTTCAATGTTACTAACATTAAAAACAATAGCCTGTCTTTTTACATACTCCAAAGGAAACTCTTTATCCATTATATCAAAATGGGTGGCAATATGACCACCTACTGTTCTCTTTTCATTAGTTAAAGCTTGTTCTCTTAATTTAGGTGTGACTTCTATTGTTAAATCTATTAACATTTTAACACCTCTATTAAAACAAATATTTTTATTATTAATATATAAAATTAGCAAGTCTTTTGCGAGCTTCTGCTAGATAATATTGAGTAGTTACTTTACCTTCTTCATATCTATCATGCCAGTCCTTGGGCACAGGAAATCTATTATATAATTCTTCTCTTCTTGCTTCTAATAGCTGCGGTTTTATCCCCATAAAATCGGCAGCACACATTATCTTATTAGAAGAACTCAAATCAAGTTCTCTTAAATACTGCAAACCAGCTTCATTCCGCAGAAGATGGTGATCTATAATTAAAAGACTAACCACTTCACTTAACTTTAAAATGTTTTCTTTGGCTCTATTTAACATTTTATCATCAATATGTGATAGGTATAAAGGAGGACCACTGGCTAAAACAATATCTGGTTCTCTTTTTATTATTTTATCAATTGTTTTTTCATACAAAAACTGAATATCAGAAGCGTGTATGAATTTTTTATTTTTTAAATTTATTTCTGTCATCATCACCCTACCTAAGTTAGAGTCTTTTTCTCCGTGAAAGACTGGAAATTTAAAATGTAATTCTTTATCTGTTTGTCCTTCACCAATTTTGAATTTATCGGCATTCATCCTTATATTCCAGCCTCTTTCCTGCATTTTATGAGATTCATTTTCTAAACCTTTAGCCCAAATAGGTATATCTTTAATATATTTTAAAACAGAGTCTAAAGCAAGCTGGTAAGGATTAGCTTCAGCTAAAGGAATATGGTCTCCGTGATAATGACTTATTACAATGTCAGTTGCTTCTTTTAATTCTCTTATTATTTTATCTCTTAAAATTTCATCTGCTGCTATTTGGATAGGATGTGGTAAAAGACCTTTTCTTAGATAGCCAAGAGCAATGCCAGGATCTATTACTACTTTTCTGTTATTTGTTTTTACTGTACAACACAGACTTCTTACTCCTAATGATTCAGTTGCAATTATTCTAAGGTTTCTCATTTGTATTAACTCCTGTTAAGGTATTTTTTAAATTTACAACCTTATTATTTTCAAATCTCTATCTATCAAAATCACACATATTATTTATTTATTC
>CAYSHP010000112.1:3542-5627 GCA_964430875.1 uncultured Halanaerobiales bacterium | reverse complement strand
CTGATTTATTAGGCTTACCGGAAAATTATCTGCCGTCTGAAATAATTGCTTTTGTTTATCCTAAAAAAGAAAGAAAAAGAACAACCAAGAAAAGCTTAGAAGAGGTAGTATTTTTTGATGATGATTTTTATAATCAAAATAGTTAATTAGATTATAGTAGCTAAATTTTAAAAATTGGAGAGCTAAAAATGTACAAATACTTAACACAGGGTTTGTTATTAGGGTTAGCATATGTGGCACCGATTGGAATGCAGAATCTTTATGTTATAAATACAGCTTTAAGTGGTAATAAGAAAAGGACTTATCAAGTAGCCGGTTTTACGATCTTTTTTGATATCCTTTTAGCATTAGCCTGTTTTTTTGGGATTGGTCTTTTACTTAAAAATGTCCCTTCCCTAAAAAGCACCATCTTATTAGTTGGCTCTATTTTAGTTATCTTAATCGGATTTAAATTAATTAAAGAAGCGGGAGAAATAGAAAATACTATAGATAAAAGTAATAATTCCTTATTACAGATATTTTTAACCTGTTTTGTGGTGACCTGGCTTAATCCCCAGGCGATTATTGATGGTTCTTTACTTTTAGGTGGTTTCCATGCTTCGCTACCTCCCAATACAGCCCTATACTTCATCTTAGGTTTCTGTACAGCTTCTTTTCTGTGGTTTATTTCAATTTCTTCAATAACTTTACTTTTAAATAATAAATTAAATCAAAAAGTAATTAAAACTATCAACATCATTTGTGGAGCAGTCTTGATATTTTTCGGCCTTAAACTTGGATATTCCTTTTTTCAGTTAATTTCAAGTTAAATTTTGTAAAAAGATGTCATTTTTTCTTTAGGGAGTGGTATAATGGAAGTTAAGAGAGTTATTCAAGTATATTTTTCTCCGACTGATTCCACTAAAAAAATAATAAAAGAGATCACTAAAGGTATGGAGATTGATAATTCAGTTGAGTATGATTTGACTAAATTAGAAAATAGAGAAAATTTGCAACTTAAACTGAAAAAAGATGATTTGCTATTAGTGGGGGTACCGGTTTATGAGGAACAGGTACCGAAAATTTTGAAACCAATCTTAGAACATATTAAAGGTAATAATCAGCTGGCTATAACCATTGCGGTTTATGGTAATATTGGGTATGGAATAACTTTGGGGCAACTAAATAAAACATTTAGAGAGAATGGATTTAATATATTAGGTTCGGCTGCTTTTATAGGAGAACATTCTTTTTCTAATCCTGACCTTAAAATAGCAGATAATAGACCAGATAGTGATGACTTAAGAAAGGCAGAAATCTTTGGACGAAATATGGCTAATAAGGTATACCATTTTAATACTAAAGAAAATATTAAAAAGATAAATGTAGAGGGAGATTTACCCCTAATCTCTAAAATTTTGCCCCAAGGTAGTATCAATATGTTTGCCGGTATTCCTGAGGTTGATAATGTTAAGTGTAATAAGTGCGGTATATGCAGTCAAGCCTGTCCCGTTCAAGCCATAGAGAACAAAGAATTTCAAGTTAAAGCTGATGATTGTATTAGGTGTTTTGCTTGTGTTAAAAAATGTCCTCAGCAGGCTAGAAATATTGAAATTAAGAAAAAGATTATTGCTAAAAACTTTTTAAAGTTTAAAGGTTCACAAAGAAAAGAACCGGATTTCTTTTATTAAAATCAAAAGGAATGAGAAACTTGCTAAATATTAAATATGATGTTATGAAAAAAGTTGAGATTGAAGAAGTTTCTTTATTGATTAGAGAACTTTTTGATGAGTTTATTGGTTTTGACTATCGACAAAAAGGTAAGGATACTTTTTTAGATTATATAGATCCCGAAAATATTAAAAATAGGTTTGATAAAGAAAATCATCAATTCATAATTGCTAAAGATGAAAATAAGATTATAGGGATAATAGAAGTTAGGGATTTTAATCATATTAGTTTACTTTTTGTAGATAAAAGTTATCATCAACAGGGAATTGCAAAAACTTTATTTCAAAAAGTTATTGCAATTTGTCTTAAACATAATCCCAAATTAGCAGAAATTGAAGTAAACTCTTCACTTTATGCTGCCGAAATTTATAAAAA
>CAYSHP010000112.1:0-3442 GCA_964430875.1 uncultured Halanaerobiales bacterium | reverse complement strand
ATACTTTTATTATTAAAAGGGCAGCTACTTAAGTTAGCAGCTGCTCTAATTATATTTATGGTTCTTTTATATTTTAAAAAGAGGCCCAAAAATTTCTTTATAGCAATGGGAGATATTGATGGTGAGGTTAAACCAATTAAATTTATTTTAACTGAACCGCCCAATTGGAAGAAACTTGGTTTTACATTCGCTATTTATTTGAGTATAGGTACCTTAATTTTCCTGGTTATTGCAGGAGGAATTCCATCTCTGGATAAATTAATAAGTATAATCCCTATCTTTCCGCTCATCATAATCTTTGCAGCTATTAATTCTTTTTATGAAGAGTTAGGTTATAGGGCAGCCTTAATAAGTGTATTAGAAGATAAAATTGGGAGTAAACAGTCCCTTTACCTTACTTCTGTATTTTTTGGGATAGCTCATTTTTACGGAGTACCTTATGGAGTAGTCGGGGTCATCATGGCTACCTTTTTAGGCTATATAATAGGAAAAAGTATGTTAGAGACCAGGGGGTTTTTCTGGGCGTTTATAATTCATATGATCTTGGATATACTGATATTCTCTTTTATGGCTCTTAATATGATTACTCCTGGTGGTTAAAAAGAAAGGAAGATTCATATTGGAATTTAATCAAATGAATGAAGTAGATAAAGATTTCTTTTTAAGATTTTTTAATTATTATGACAATCAAATAGCCCCTGACCAAATTAATGTTTTGAAAAATGAAGATTACAATGATACCAACAGCATATCTATTTATCAAACTCCTTTTAATTCAATAATATTTACAGCTTCAACTTTTTATAATCAGATAAAAGACAAAATTAAAAAGAATGATTTTGGGAAAAAGATCTCTTTATATTCATTAAAGAATCTAATAGATAATAATAAATTTAAAGACGGAGACCAAACTGTATTTCTTTATCTAAATCCGAATAATCATTTAGAGATTAATGCTCCTAATAATTTTAATATAAGAAAATTAACTAAAAAAGATAAAAAGGCTTTTCTGAAATTTAAAGAAGAATGTTCGCAAGCAGATTTAAATGAGGGACAGATTAGTTTTGATGATCCTATTGTGGTTGGTTGTTTTTCTAAAGATAAATTGACTGCAGCTGCTAGTTATTGGTTTTGGGGTAAAGGTCTAGCTGATATAGGAGTAGTAGTCCATCCTGATTTTAGAAAACTAGGGATTGGCAAAGCAACAATTTCAAAACTAGCTGTCTATGGACATGAACTTAATAGGATTAATGTCTATAGGCATAATAAGCTAAATAAAGCATCTCATAATTTAGCTTTATCATTAAATTTTGAGAAAAAGATGATTATTGAACCTACAAGGGTTTTAGATATATAAACAAAAAAAGAGGAGGAATTTTAAATGAAGATTGGTATTATTGTATATTCCCATACTGGTAATACTTTATCAGTGGCAGAGAGATTGCAAAAAGAACTTACCCAAGTTGGTCATGAAGTAGGTATTGAAAGATTAGAACCAAAAGATAAGGATAATGTTAATCCAGGTGCTAATGATATTGAGTACAAAAATTTACCGGACTTAAAGCATTATGAAGGCTATGTCTTTGCTTCACCTGTACAGGCTTTTTCACTTTGTACTGGTATGAAAAGCTATTTGAATAGAATGGAAAGTCTTGATAATAAAAAGACCTTTTGTTTTGTAACAAAAGGATTGCCTTTTAATTGGACTGGTGGCACTAGAGCACTAAAACAGTTTAAAAAATTATTAGAAGCTAAAAATGCTGACCTAGTTGAATCTGGTATTATCAAGTGGTCTTCTAATAAAGAAAAAGATATAACTAAATTAATTAAAAATGTAAAAGATGTATTTTAAAAACGAGGTGTAAGAATGGATAATAGTAAATTAGATATGGAGCAATTCCCGCGTTCTAGTAAATATGATACAAAATGGATGTTTAAAAATGAAATGGGGCCTAATTCAGTTTGGTTAATGGAGTTTTTAACTGAAAAAATTGAGTTTAAACCGGGGATGAGAGTACTTGATTTAGGCTGTGGTATGGCGATGAGTTCAATTTTTTTAGCCAATGAATATGATATTGAAGTTTGGGCCGCTGATCTCTGGATTGAACCAACTGATAACTATCAAAGAATTAAGGAGTTTGGAGTTGAAGATAAGGTTTATCCAATCAAGGCAGAAGCCCACCAACTCCCTTTTGCAGAAGGATTTTTTGATGTGATAGTTAGTGTGGATGCCTATCATTATTTTGGAACAGATGAGCTATACTTCTTATATATAAATAAATATCTAAAAGAAAATGGACAATTTGGTATTGTAGTACCAGGGGTTAAAGAAGATTTTCAGGGAGACGTTCCTAATGAACTTAAAGAAGTTTGGGATAATGAGTTTTTCTCTTTTCATTCCAGTCAATGGTGGAGAAATCATTTTGAAAAGACTGGTTTAGTAGACATTGAAATTGCTGATGATCTAGAAAATAGCTGGTCGATCTGGATGAAGTGGGAAAAAGCTTTAAAAGAGTCGGGCCTTAGTAAGAGAAATGGAGATATTGAGTTTTTAAGAGCAGATAATGGTGAATTCATTAGTTTTCCGAGAATTGTAGCCAGAAAAAAATAAAAAAATGTGTGGTGTGATATTTGAAAAAAAAGATAATACTAGAAACTAATAATTTATATTTAAGAGAATTTACTATTGATGATACTGATCAGATATATGAATTAAGTTTAGAGGAAGGTATGAAAAAATGGCTGCCGGATCAGGTATATGATTCCAAAGAAGAGGCTAGCCAAATACTTAACTTTTTAATTTCTCAATATGATTCAATCATTGAGCCGAATAAAAGCCCTTATGTTTTAGGGTTAGAGTTAAAAGAAAATAATGAATTAATTGGTCATATAGGGTTGAGCCCTTATCAAGATGTGATTGAGATTGGTTATGCAGTAGGTGAAAAATATCAAGGTTTTGGTTATGCTACAGAAGCTGTCAATACTTTTAGTAACTGGGCTTTAAAGAATATTGATATTGATAATATTTGGGGCATAGTTGCTCAAAATAATAAGGGATCCATAAAAGTTTTAAATAAAGCGGGATATACTTATCATAAGAAAGATAAGAAACTTTGGTATAAGTATAAATAATAAAAAGCAAGGTGAAAAAATGAGTAAGAGTACAAAAAAACAAAGTAGCACTGGTAACGGGAGCAAGCCGTCTAAATGGTATTGGAGCAGCTGTATGTAGAAAACTAGCCCAGGGTATAACTGTAAATACAGTTAACCCCGGACCTACAGATACGTGCTGGATGGATCAACAAACCAAGCGGGAACTTAAAAATGAGTTTCCTTTTAAAAGAATTGGTCTACCGGAAGATGCAGCCAATTTAATTAGTTTTCTTGTTTCTAAAAAAGCAGCCTAGATTACTGGAGAAACAATTAATTCAGATGGCGCTTT
>CAYSHP010000111.1:0-6045 GCA_964430875.1 uncultured Halanaerobiales bacterium | reverse complement strand
CATTATAGACTGGGGGTTAAATAATGAGAAAAACAAAAATTGTATGTACTCTGGGACCCGCTGCTAACGATAAAGAAACTTTAATAAAATTAGCAGAGGCTGGTATGGATGTAGCCAGATTAAATTTTTCTCATGGCAATCATCAAGAACACGGTGAAAGAATTGAATTAATCAAAAAAGTAGAAGAAGAAATTGATAAACCTATTGGAATAATATTAGATACACAGGGGCCAGAGATTAGAACTGGTAAGATGGAAAATGGCAAAGTCACTTTAAATAATAATGACGAAGTCACGGTAACTACAAAAGAAGTTATCGGTGATAATAATAAATTCCAGATTAGATATGATAATTTACCTCAGGATATAAAAGAAGATTCAACTATCCTTTTAGATGATGGTCTCTTAGAATTAAAAGTAAAAGAAATAAAAAAAGAAGAAATTGTTTGTACCGTAATTAATGGTGGAGAATTAGGTTCACATAAAGGAGTAAATATACCCGGTATTAAAACAACTTTACCCGCAATTACTGAGAAAGATAAAAAGGATATCATATTTGGTATTAAGCATAATATACACTTTATTGCTGCTTCTTTTATTAGAAAGGCATCTGATGTCTTAGAGATCAGAAAAGTTCTTGAAGAAGAGTGGGCGCAAGATATTAAAATAATTTCAAAGATAGAGAGTGAAGAAGCTGTTGGTAATATAGATGAAATAATTGAAGTTTCAGATGGTATTATGATTGCCCGCGGAGACTTAGGGGTAGAAATGCCAGCAGAAAAAGTACCTATAATACAAAAAATGATTATTAAAAAATGTAATGAAGTTGCCAAACCTGTAATTACAGCAACTCAGTTATTGGATTCTATGATAAGAAACCCCAGACCAACAAGAGCTGAAGCTTCAGATGTAGCTAATGCCATATTTGACGGAACTGATGCGACCATGCTTTCTGGTGAAACTGCTATTGGTGGTTTTCCAGTACAGGCTGTTAAAACTATGGCTAATATTGCAAGAGAGACTGAACTTTCAGATACATATAAAGCCCAATTAAGTAATTCTAAAGCTATTAGGGCTGATACTGTAACGGAAGCAATTAGTATTGGGTCTTGTGAAATTGCTTCTGGCTTATATGCGGATGCAATTATAACAGCTACTGGTTCAGGGTCTACGGCGAGAATGGTATCTAAATGCCGTTCTTTAACCCCAATAGTTGCAGTAACTCCTAATGATATGGCTCTCCATAATTTAACCTTAAGTTGGGGAGTATATCCGACAATGGCTTCTGACAGTCAATCAACCGATGAAATGATGGATAATTCAATTAGAGTAGCTTTGGAAAACGGACTAGTTGATGAAGGTGACTTAGTTGTGCTAACAGCTGGGGTTCCAGTTGGTACACCCGGAACTACTAATTTAATAAAAGTTGATATAGTAGGCGATCCTATAGTGGAAGGACAAGGTATAGGCAGAAAAATCATTCATGGGCCGGTTAAAATTGTAAATAGTGCCAGTGAAGCATTAGAAAAAATAGAAGAAGGAGATATTTTAGTTGCACGTTCCACAAATAATCAATATAATGAAGCAATTCAAAAATCAGCCGGTATTATTGCAGTTGAAGGGGGCGTGACCTCTCATTCAGCTGTAGTCGGTATTCAGTATAATAAACCGGTGGTAGTGAATGCAGTAGGCATAATTGATATTTTAGAAGATGGTGAAACAGTAACTATTGATAGTGTTAGAGGACATATCTATAAGGGTAAGGTGAACTTAAAGTAAATTTAATTTTAAAATATCAATATAGAAATTGATTTTTAAAAAATCCCCGTATATAATCATACGGGGTTAACTTTTTTGGAGGTGATAAAGATGAGCAATAAAGTAAAGAAAATAATAAAAAATTATACAATGATTACAGCTGGATCCATCATGACAGCCTTATCCTTAGTGTTATTTACTGTACCAAATAAGATTGCAGCTGGTGGAGTAAGTGGTGTAGCGACAATACTTTATCATTTATTTGGGTTTAATGTAGGTATTGTAATATTAATTATTAATGTTCCATTATTTTTTGTAGCAATTTATGTACTTGGCGGTAGTATTGGTACCAAAACTCTTTGGGGAATAATTATGATGTCCTTATCGGTTGAAGTTTTAACACCTCTTTTAGCTCCTGTTACAAATGAAGTAATATTAGCTAGTATATATGGTGGTGTATTAGGTGGAGTTGGTATAGGCTTTGTATTTAGAGGTGGAGGTACCACTGGTGGTACAGATTTAATTGCTGCCCTAATTAGTTATTTCTTTCCACATTTTAGTATTGGTCAGGGATTATTTTTAATAGATGGACTTGTAATTACTTTAGCAGGTGTAGTTTTCGATGTGGAATTAGCATTATATGCTGCTATTACTATCTTTGTCAGTACTAAAATAATAGATATTATTCAAGAAGGATTTAATATTTCTAAATCTGTCTTTATAATTTCTGATAAATCTCAAGTAATTAAAGATGAAATTTTAGATAACATGCGTCGAGGAGTAACAGCATTAAGAGGCTATGGAGGTTATAGTGGTAGAGAAAAAGATGTACTTTTAGTTACTATTAATAGAGCTGAAATTACAAAACTAAAAAATTTAATAAGAAACATTGATGAGGATGCCTTTGTTATTATGAATGAAGCCCATGAAGTGCTTGGAGAAGGCTTTAAAAGAATCAGTGAAAGGGCTATTAATGAATGATTAGAAAGATAATTAAATATATAAACTTTTTAAAAATAATGAAAAATGATATAATATAGAAATAAGTGAGTAAATTTCAAAAGGAGGCATGAAAATGTCAATAGTTGAAGAATTTAACCTTGAAAAGATTGAAGAGGGTAAAACCTATGAAATTTATGAAGGTAGTTATTCTTCCGAAGAAGAGATTGAAAGGAAGTTAGAATTAGCAGGTTATAAATTCATTTCAGAAGAACGGAGAATATATGTAACAAAAGTATATGCGGATGATATGGAAAAACGAATAGCGGTATTAGATTCGGGTAATATTAGAATTTGGGAGTTTGATTCTGAAGAATATTATGAAATGGAACTAGAACATCATAAAGAATAATCCTAATAAATCATAAATATATACAAAATTCAATAATTTTTAAAAAAACCTAAGGTGAGTTTTAGTAAAATCAAGTTTAATAAATATGACGTACGTGTTATAATTATAATAAGCGGGTATAACTCAAAGGTAGAGTGCAACCTTCCCAAGGTTGATGTTGCGGGTTCAAGTCCCGTTTCCCGCTCCAATTTACTTAATTTTATGAAAGTTTACTTTTCACCTGTATTATTATATAATAATATAATAAGTTGAAGTATTCGTTGATCTTTAACTATGGAGGGATATCATGCCAAATGAATATGATTATGTAATTGTTAAAATCAAACTAAACAAATTAAAAAAGATGCTCCCCAAGATCAATCATAAACGTGAGAAAGAATTTTTACAAAAGCATATGCCCAGGTATCTACATTTTTATGATTACTTTTTAAAGAAATTATTTCCTTTTTTAACAGATTTTAAGGAAAATATTGCTTGGAAAGTTATACACAATGGGATGAGCTTTTATGTATCAAAAGATAGACCGCAAGATGGTATGTTTATGTCAGTGGCCTTTCAAGCTAATAATAAATTGAAATTTTCCTTTTATTATGAAGAAGATGAAAAGGATTCAGATTTAGCAAGAGAATCTAGAGAGGGCAGGAATGACGACCATATTTGGTATTATGTAGAAGATTTGGAATTTGATAAAGAATTAGCAAAATTAATTGTGAAAAGCTATAAAGAAAAAGTAAAATATTTAAACCAAAAAGACAAAGAAGATTAAAAAAACAAACCTCCTTAGAAGGAGGTTTTAAATTTTTTGTTAAAGAATTTATTATTATTCAATTTCTAATATTTCTACATCGGGATTTGTTTTATATATATTATCTTTTCTTTCAATCACGATTTGTGCTTTTTCTTTTAAATCAGGATCATTTTTAATGGTTGTAATTAAATCATAATTGGGATTAAATGCAATAGGATTTCCTGTCATTTTTAACATACTGTAATCACCTTGGGTATCACCATAGGAATAGCTTTTATCCAAATTAATATTATAACTTTCTACAAATTCATTTAATACTTTTTCTTTATTATTTGATTTCCACATCTTAATAACTTCACCGGTAAAATTACCATTATTGTCTAATAAATATTTACTTCCCCTAAAATCAGTAGCATTATATTTATTGGCCATTTTTTCTACCAAAAATTCAGGGCTGCCTGAGATAAAAAATACTTTATGGTTACGTTCTAAATGATAATTTACTATACATCTAGTATACCTATAGACAATATCTCCACTTAATCTTATAACTTGATCATTTGCAAACTTTAAATCTGATATTTTCATACCTTTGAGTTCATTTATATAGATTTCAGCCAATTCTTCTAAATAATCTTCATAATAACCATGTCTAGTCTTCCATTCATCATAAGTGCTCTTTACTTGACTATGCCAAACGACTGGATCTAGCACTTCATACTTTATCAACTTTTTGAAATGCTGAATCATAAGTGATCCTCTATATAAAGTACCATCGATATCTAAAAATGCTCCTACATTCATTTTAACACCCCTTTTATCCTTTTAGCACAGCTAATGGTTTTAATCTTACTATTGGATAAGCAAGTTTTGTTTCAATCATAGATTCTACAACATCTTCAATATTTTTATAAACTAAAGGAGATTCATCTAATAAGCTATCTCCTGATGAAGAGGTTACTTCCACATTTTTAATAGAATCTTGATGTTGTTGGTTGCTAATACTTCTTTTTGCTTCTCTACGACCCATAACTCTTCCAGATCCGTGAGCAATTGAATTAAGTGATTTATTTGTTGATTTTGAGTTAGCAGATTTTATAATATAACTAGCGGTCCCCATTGAACCAGGTAATAATGCGTAAGAATTATAGTCCAGTCTAGTAGCGCCTTTACGATGTATTAAATATTCCTTTTGTTTATTTTCAATGGTATGTTTTTCAAATCTTGCGATATTATGAGTCAAATCATAAAATAAATTTAAAGAATTATTAGGATAAATTTCAGCGAAAATATTTCTGATATTATGAGTAATTAGTTGTCGGTTTGCATAAGCAAAGTTGGCTGCACAGCCCATTGCGGCAAGATAATCACGGCCTTCTTTGGACTCAATAGGAAAACAAGCTAAATTTTTAACGGGAAAAGTAAAATCAAATTTATGATTAACTTGAACAGCTTTATCGATATAATCTTTAGCAATTTGGTGGCCAAAACCCCTTGAACCAGTATGGACCATGATAGCAATCTGTCCTTCTTTTAAATTAGTATCTTCTTCAAATACTTTATCAACATACTGAAGTTCTACAAAATGATTTCCCGAACCAAGGCTGCCCAGTTGAGTAATACCTCTTTTAATAGCTTTAGATGATACCTTATTAGCATTAGTATGGGGGAAAAAGCCTCTATCTTCAATATTTTCTAAATCTAATTTTTCTCCAACATTAAAAGTGTTTATTAAAAAGGGTACCCCTTGTTCAATAATATTTTTGAATTCTTGGCGGGAGAAATTAAAATTTGAATCTTGACCCAGACCGGCAGCAATATTTGACTTAAATAAATTTAAGATATTTTTTATATTATTTTTAATATCATCTTTTGTAAGTTGAGTGGTTAATAGTCGTACACCACAATTTATATCAAAACCGACCGCACCGGGTGATACAATACCATGTTCAGCTTCAACAGCTAACACCCCACCAATTGGCAGACCATAACCAATATGAATATCAGGCATACCAACTACTCTAACTGCTCCTGGTAGTTTACTAGCATCAAATAATTGTTTTAGTGCATCATTTTCAATTTGTTCATATATTTTTTTATTGGTAAACAGATAGATATCACAGTTTCTGTCTTCATCTTTTTTAAATCTATAATAAAACATATATATCACCACTTCTATTGTATCAGAT
>CAYSHP010000110.1:2545-6087 GCA_964430875.1 uncultured Halanaerobiales bacterium | reverse complement strand
ATTGATAATAGTGCTGAAGGCATTAAAAAGATAAAAGAGTTTCTTAAAAATTAAGAAAAGTAGGTGAAAAAATGGGAAGTTATATTAAAATCTATATTTTGGCATTTATAATCTTTATGGGGATTGATTTAATCTGGTTAGGTGTTTTAGCAAAAGATTTTTATCGAAGTCAATTGGGCTCTTTTCTCAAAGACAGCTATAATATGAAAGCTGCCCTCTTATTTTATATTGTCTATATATCTGGGATCATATTTTTTGTAGTTAGCAAAGCAATTGCCAGTGGTAGTTGGCAGTATGCCATTTTTGCTGGTATGTTTTATGGTTTTGTAACTTACTCAACTTATGGTATTACTAATTATTCGACCATAAAAGATTGGCCGACATTCTTAACCATAATAGATATTGGTTGGGGAACGGTTCTTTGTGGTCTGACTTCATATTTAACTTATATAGTAGCAAGTAATTTTAGTTTTTTTCTAAAATGATTTAAATAAAAGTTAATAAAAAATTATCAAATTTAAAATGTACAGTATATAATTTAAGCCTCTATATTTAGGGGCTTTTTATTTTTTTAATGGATTTTATTAATAAACATTGTTAAAATAAAATTCACTTTAAAAAAGATTTAAAATTTAATAGCTTTGGAGTGGTTTTTAAATTTGTGTTATAATAACTTTATAATAATTAAAGGATGAGATAGAATATGGTATTATTTATAACATATTTACCGGTTTGGCAAGAAGCCTTTATTTTAGCCTGGCCGGTTATTTTAAATCATATATTTACAACAGCTATGCGGACAACAGATATGATTCTAATGGGTTTTTTTGGTCCTGCTGCAGTAACTGCAGTTGGGCTTGGTGATGTATGGGAGCGAATTATATTAAGGATTGGTTTAGGTTTAGGTACAGGCAGTATTTCTTTGATATCACAGGAGACAGGTACACAAACTAAACAGGCTAGCAAGAATGCAGATGAGATATTAAGTCAAGTTATATTTGCAAGTATAATTATTGGAATTCCCTTTATAGTAATAGGTTGGCTTATACCTGACACTTTGATAAGAATTTTAGGAGCTGCCCCAAAAGTAATTGAATTAGGTGCTCAGTATCTTTTGATAATATTTTCAGCTGCACCTTTTCGTATTATATCCATAATAGCAGCGCGAGCAATGCAAGGCACTGGTGATACTAAAACTCCTATGGTAGTAGAAATAGTAGGTAATATTATCAATATAACTTTATCTATTGTATTAGCATTAGGAATTGGTCCCTTTCCGAATTATGGTGTTTTAGGAGTAGGGATTGGGACATTTACAGCAAAGTTTATATCGGCTTTAATATATATATTAATATTTTTAAGTAATAAAAGTAAATTTAATCTGCAAATACCTTCTAAAGACTGGGATTTAACAATCATTAGGCAGCTATTTAAAGTAAGTATGCCCAAAATACTTCAGGGCATCTATCAAAGCTTAATTACTTTTCCTTTTAATTCATTAGTATTAGTGTTTGGAACAGAAGCTGCTGCAGCTTACCATATATCGAGAAGAATACATCAGCAGTTAATAGCACCCCTACATCGTTCCTATTATACAGTCACAACAATAATGGGAGGTCAAAAATTAGGGGCTGGCCAGCCTGAAGAAAGTAAGAAAACCACGCGGGGGATGTTATGGTTGACTGTTTTCACTATAGGGGGCTTTGCACTAATACTATATTTTACAGCTCCCTGGTTAATTAAGATCTTTACGAATGATCAAATAACAATTTCATATGGCATTCGTTTTTTAAAGGCTTTAAGCATTGGAGCTCCTATTTTGACGATATATGGAGTATTTGCAGGTATGTTAAATGGAGCGGGTAATACCAAGACAGCTTTATTTGGAAATCTTTTCAGTCAAACAATCTTTAAATTAGGATTAAGCTATTTATTAAGTATCATATTTAATTTAGGATTAATAGGAATACTGATTGGTTTAGTAATAGATTTTCTGGTTAGAGCTCTTTGGGTTGGTAAAAAATACTTAAAAGGAGATTGGGTTGCAGAAGCAGGCAAGATGATTGATGAAAGAAGAGCAAAAGAAAGCAAATTATAGTTTTTATAAAAAATACTTATGTTAATTTCTTTGTACCGCATTTAGAGGGAGCTGTTTTGAATAAATAGTATAAACGAAAATTTAGTTTGTGTAAAAGCAGATGGGTGAACATTAATTTAGACCAATAAGAGTGTTACCACGGTAATAAGTTCGCCTCTACTATATTAATTGTGGAGAAGGGCTTTTTTATTATAAAAAACAGAGAAAGACTAAAAAAAATTATGATGTTTTAGATATAAATATATCTGCAAATGAGAAGAATATAATTTAGAATACTTTTAAATAAGTTAGTAAAACAACAAATCAAGCAAGCTCAATGTTTTAAAAATTAGCACTAATGATAAAAAAGATTAAAAAACTTGCAAAAAAATAAAGGATTTTTGATTATAATCTTTAATATAATTAATTGTGTTACTAATTTTTTAATGGGAGGTGAAAGTTATTTGGATGAGATAAAGGATGAATTAATAAAATGCGGCACTAAACTTTTCTCAAAGAAAGGGTATAAAGATACCAAAGTAAAAGATGTAACAGATTCTGCATCAATTAGTGTTGGTACTTTTTATAATTATTTTGATTCTAAAGAAGAATTGTTTTTAGATGTCTATTTAAAAAAACATAATAAAGCCAAAAAAGAATTATTAGAGTTTTTTAAAGAAGACCTACCACCTCTCAACATTATTGATAAAGCTGTTCATAGATTTTTAGATATGATGCAGTCAGATCCGATTTTAAGAGCTTTCTTTAATCCGCACATTCATACTAAATATCGAGCAAGTTTGGATATTAAGAAGAAAAGAACTCATCTAAATTATGCATATGATCTATTTGCACCACAGTTAGAAGAATGGCAAAAGAATGGTGAAATAAATGAAGAAGTAGATATACGATTATTATTAGCAGTATTTGATTCAATTTTTTATGTTTTGTTACATAGAAGAGATATTGGTGAAGAATTTTTCCCTGAGATAGTTGATTTTTTAATTGAAGGTGTCTTATGTAAGATGAGCAAAAATTTTTATCAATAGATGAATGAATAATTAATTTATTCATTCTTTGTGTTAGAGCAGAAAGTTTGTAATATCCTTTTTATATGTTACACAATATAGACTTTTAAGGGGAAATATGTCCAACTCAATATACTTGATATAAGAAGCAATATGTGATAATATTTTATTGTTAAAATATTTAATTTTTTTGAAATTTAATGAATAAAAATTCTAATTATTCATTTTAGAAAATTAAAAAAATTATAAATATTGTAAAAATTCATTGATTTTCTATACTTTTTTTGATAAATTATATTTGCTATAGTATAAAAATACATTTGTGTATAAAATAAAATATATAATATAAAACATTTTAAGACTTTGGAAATATCATTGAGAGTTGGAAATATCATTAAGGGGGTGTTTTTAAAAAACAAATAAAGTAGTTTAAAGTA
>CAYSHP010000110.1:0-2445 GCA_964430875.1 uncultured Halanaerobiales bacterium | reverse complement strand
TTGGAAATATCATTAAGGGGGTGTTTTTAAAAAACAAATAAAGTAGTTTAAAGTAGTATGTATTTAAAAATACGGAGGAGGAAAAATTTTAAATGAAAAGATCTAGTATTCTAATTTTAGTTTTAAGTATGGTTTTTGTTTTATCATTAACAGTAGGGGCTTTTGCACAGGTCAATAATCCTACTACTTTTACAAAGGTGAACATGGGTACAATAGATAGTTTGGACCCTCATTATCAATATGATAATGCAAGTTCAGAAATATATGCTAACATTTACGAAAACTTAATTATGTTTGATGATGGTGATGTTACACAATATGAACCTATGTTAGCAACTAAAGTACCTACATTAGACAATGGTTTAGTTAAAGATAACCAAACCACTTATGTATTTCCGATTAGAGAGGGAGTCAAATTTCATGAAGGCGGTACTTTAACTCCTGAGGATGTAAAGTATAGTTTCATGCGTGGATTAATCCATGACCGTAATGGTGGTCCATGGTGGATGCTTTATGGTCCATTATTTGATGCTGGCGGACTATCTGATATTACTGTAGATGTTGTAGGAGTAGAAGATCCAAGTCAATTAACTCCTGAACAATCTAGAGAAGTATTTGAAGTATTAGATAGTGCTATTGAAGTAGAAGGAAATAATGTCATATTCCATCTACCTAAACCTAATCCTACTTTCATGAGTGTTGTTGTACATGATAATGGTTTAGGTGCAATTATGGATAAAGAATGGTCAATTGAGCAAGGTCTTTGGGATGGAAGTCCAGAAACAATTGCCGAATATTATGATCCTGATAAAGAAGAAATTCCTATTCATGAAAAAACTAATGGTACTGGACCTTTCATGTTAAACACATGGGAAAAAGGTAAAAGAATTGCATTAGATAGATTTAATGATTACTGGAGAGAACCTGCTCAGTTAGAAAGAGTAATCATTAACTATATAGATGAATGGTCAACTCGTAAATTAATGCTTCAGCGTGGAGATGCTGATGTAGCTTATATGGACAAACAATATCAAAGCCAGGTTGAAAACTTAGAAGGCGTAGAATTAGTAACAGGTCTACCTAATCTATATACTGGTTATGGTCTTATGAACTGGTCTATAGCTACTAAAGGTAATCCTGATGTACACAGTGGTGAATTAGATGGTAAGGGTATTCCTTCCGATTTCTTTAATGACATTCATGTTAGAAAAGCTTTTAATTACTCAATGAATTATGAAGCTTTCATAAATGATGTTATGGCTGGAGATGGAAAACAAGCAAGAGGTCCAATTCCTGAACCATTCTTAGGTTGGTCTGAAGATTCTGCTGTTTATACTATGGATCTTGCAAAAGCAGAAGAAGAATTCAAAAAAGCTTTTGATGGAGAACTATGGGATAAAGGATTTGAAATTACAATTCTTTATAATACAGGTAATAGTATGCGTAAAACTGCTACAGACATGTTGAAATTTAATATCGAATCCATTAATTCTAAGTTTAAAATAAACACACGTGGAATCCAATGGTCTTCTTATCTAGATAGAATGATCCAGGGTAAATTTACCTTAGGTTTCATTGGATGGGGAGCAGATTACGCGGATCCACATAACTTTACAGTTCCATTTATGAGATCTGATGGTACCTTTGGTAACTTCAAAGGTGAAAACTACAAAACTTGGGCAATAGATAATGGTATTGATGAATTAGTAAATAGTGGTGTAGAAACTACAGATCGTGAAGAACGTTTAGAAATATATAAAGAAATACAACATGTAGCTTATGAGTATGCGACAGACTTGTATCTATATCAGCCAACAGCTCATATTCTTAAAAGAGAATGGGTAAAAGGTTGGTACTATGATCCAATTCTACATGATGGTATTTATTACTACCCAATATATAAATCTGCAGAGTAAATCATAACAATAGTGTTATTTGATTAAAAAAATAATATCAGGAAGGGAAGCTTCCCTTCCTGGTATATATTATTTTATAAAAGAAGGAGATTTGAAATGATATCATATATTGTAAGGAGAATACTGATACTTCCAATAATTTTAATTGGAGTTACTTTATTAGTTTTCAGTATGATTATGATGCTTGGTCCATATCAAAGACTTAGTACATATATTACGGACCCTTCACAACTTAAAAGTGTTGATGTTGATGTTTTAGTAGCCAGACATGGACTTAATGATCCATGGTATCAGCAGTACGGACGCTGGATTTCAGGAGTAGCAAGAGGTGATTTGGGATGGTCAGAATCAGCAGGTGACCCGGTGGCAGAGGCTTTTTTAAGTAGATTTCCAGCCACGGCAGAGTTAGGATTATTTGCCTTATTACCGGTGGTATTAGGAGGTATTATTTTAGGAGTATTTGCATCTGTTCACCATAATGATTTTTGGGATCACGTGAGTAGAGTATTAGCGATAATTGGATGGTCGG
>CAYSHP010000109.1:0-6180 GCA_964430875.1 uncultured Halanaerobiales bacterium | reverse complement strand
AGAAATATAGATAATAGTTATCTTAATTTAGATCCTAATCTAAATATATTTATTGGAAATAATGGACAGGGTAAAACAAATCTTTTAGAAGCAGTATATCTTATGGCCACTACTGAATCTCATAGAACAAATAGAGACAGTGAACTTATCCAGTGGGATAAAGAGAGTGCTTTAGTCCAGCTTAAATTAATTAAAGATGACTATGACCTAACAATTTCATATAAAATAGAAGGAAGAAACAAACAGATAAAAATAAATAAGAATCCTTTGGAGAAAATATCTGATTTAGTTGGTAATCTCAATGTAATTCTTTTTTCTCCAGAGGATTTAAAGATTGTTAAAGGTGGTCCAAATAATAGGCGAAAGTTTTTGGACTTAGAAATTTCCCAGGTAAATCCATATTATTACCACTTACTAAAAGAATATGACCATATTTTAAGACAGAGGAATAAACTGTTAAAAAAAATGTATAATAAAAGCAACCGAAATATTGATCTTTTAGAAGTTTGGGATGATAAGTTAGCTGAAAAAGGGGCAAAAATTTTATATAAAAGGCTGCAGGTCTTAAATAAACTAAAGATATTAGCCAGGTTAGCACAAAGAAAGCTAACAGCTGGTCAAGAAAATTTAAATATTAAATATGACTGCACTTTAAATATTAATAAAAATAATGATAAGGATGAAATAAATAAAATATTTTTAAATAAGTTAAAAAGAGATAGGAAAGATGAGTTTGAACGTGGATATACTCTTTCAGGGCCCCATAGAGATGATTTGATTTTAACAATAAATGAAATGAATGTTAGAAAATATGGCTCTCAGGGTCAACAACGAACGGTGGCTTTAGGTTTAAAGTTAGCGGAATTAGAATTTATGAAATCTGAAAGTGGAGAATATCCTGTTTTGCTTTTAGATGATGTATTTTCGGAGCTAGATAAAAACAGAAGAAATACACTACTTTCAATAATAAACGATAAGATTCAAACTTTAATCACTACTACTGACTCAGAAGATATTGAAACATTAATAAAAGATAAAGGTAGTAATATCTATAATGTAAAGGATGGAGTAATTCAAAAAAGGTAGGTGAATGTTTTGTTTTTACATATTGGTAAAGGAAATATGATAAAAAAAGAAGATGTAGTATTTATTGGTGATCTTGAATCAACTAAAGATTCCAAGATTACTGAAGAATTTTTTGATATAATAAGAGAAGAAGGTTTTATTATTAATCATTTTGATGATGATCCGAGATCTTTTATTTTAACAGGTGAAAAGATATATTTATCAATAATATCTTCAAACACACTTAGAAGTAGAATGGAAGAGATTATTTAGTAGAATTGGGGGATGATGATGGCTGAACTTAAAAAAGGTCGCTATGAAGCTGAAAATATACAAGTTTTAGAAGGTTTAGAAGCAGTTCGAAAAAGGCCCGGTATGTATATTGGTTCTACCAGTATTGACGGTCTGCTTCATTTAGTATATGAGGTAGTAGATAATAGTATCGATGAAGCAATGGCTGGCTACTGTGATAGAATCGAAGTTACTCTAAAAAAGGGAAATATTGTAACTGTTGTTGATAATGGAAGAGGTATTCCAATCGAAACCCATCCGAAAGTAAACAAACCGGCTGTTGAAGTAGTAATGACAACTCTACATGCAGGTGGTAAATTTGATGGGGAAGGATATAAAGTATCAGGTGGTTTACATGGTGTAGGTGTTTCGGTTGTTAATGCTTTATCAGAATGGATGACAGTTGAAGTTAAATGGAAAGATGGTAATATTTATAGACAAAAGTATAGAAGAGGGGCCCCGGTTTATGATTTAAAACAGATTGGTACAAGTGAAGATAATGATATTGAAACTGGTACTAAGATCACTTTTAAACCAGATGATGAAATTTTTGAAGAAATTAATTTTAGATATGATAAACTTTTACAGAGATTTAAAGAAATGGCCTTTTTAAATAAAGGTATCTATATAAAAGTTAGAGATGAAAGAGAAGAAGAAGAAATTAAAGAAAAAGAATACCATTATGAAGGTGGTATTGTTCAGTTTGTTAAGTATTTAAATAAAAATAAGAAACCGCTTTTTCCAGATCCGGTATATTTAGAAGAAAGTGAAGAAAATAAAGATTTAGAAATATCTTTTCAATACCACAGTGGTTTTAAAGAAAGAATCTTTACTTTTGCTAATAATATAAACACAAGAGAGGGCGGTACCCATTTAAGTGGATTCAAAAGTGCTTTGACAAGAACTGTTAATGGTTATGCACGTAGTAAGGGTCTATTAAAAGAAAAAGATGATAACTTAACTGGTGAAGATATTAGAGAAGGTATTACTGCTATAATTAATATCAAAATTGAAGAACCTCAATTTGAGGGTCAAACTAAAACTAAATTAGGCAACAGTGAAGTAAGGGGTTTTGTTGATTCGGCTCTTTCTAAACATTTAAAAGCATTTATGGAAGAAAATCCTTCTGTTGCAAAAATAATTGTTGAAAAAGGAATTAAAGCTGCTAAAGCAAGGAAGGCAGCCAAAAAGGCGAGAGATTTAACTAGAAGAAAAAATGCTTTAATATCTACTGCTTTACCTGGTAAATTAGCCGACTGTTCCTCACGTGATACAGAAAGTACTGAAATATATATTGTTGAGGGTGATTCAGCCGGTGGTTCTGCAAAACAGGGAAGAGATCGTAACTTTCAAGCAATACTACCTTTAAGAGGTAAAATATTAAATGTAGAAAAAGCAAGATTAAATAAGATATTAAATAATAATGAAATTAGAACTTTAATTACTGCCATTGGTACTGGGGTAGGAGAAAGTTTTGATATTGAAAATAGTAGATATGGTAAAATTATAATTATGACTGATGCTGATGTTGATGGAGCCCATATTAGGACCTTACTGTTAACCTTCTTTTATAGGTATATGAGTCCTTTATTAGAACAGGGCATGATATATATAGCTAGACCACCCTTATACAAAGTAAAAAGAGGTAGATCAGAAGAGTATCTATACAATGAAAGAGCTCTCCAGAAATATGCAAAAGAACATAAAAATGCAAACTTTTCAATTCAAAGGTATAAGGGACTTGGTGAAATGAATCCTGATCAACTCTGGGATACTACAATGGATCCTGATAATAGAATTATAATGCAGGTACAGATTGAAGATGCCATTATGGCTGATGAAACATTTACAACCTTAATGGGAGATAAAGTAAAACCACGCCGAGAGTTTATTCAGGCCCATGCCCAGGAAGTAAAAAATCTTGATATTTAGATAAAGGATGGTGTAAAAATTGGTTGATGAATTTGGTGGAAAAAACGTTATACAGGTTGATATAGATGATCAGATGAAAGATGCTTTTTTAGATTATGCGATGAGTGTAATAGTTAGTAGAGCCCTTCCTGATGTAAGAGATGGACTTAAACCAGTTCACAGGCGCATTTTATACGCTCTACATGATTTAGGTATGACACCTAATAAATCTCATAAAAAATCTGCCCGTATCGTTGGGGAAGTATTAGGTAAATACCATCCCCATGGTGATACTGCCGTATATGATACTATGGTTCGTATGGCTCAGGATTTTTCTTATCGATATCCTCTTATAGATGGACATGGTAATTTTGGTTCAGTTGATGGGGATTCTGCAGCAGCGATGCGTTATACAGAGGCTAGGATGTCTAAAATTACAACCGAACTACTTAGAGACTTAAATAAAGATACAGTTGATTTTATACCTAACTTTGATGAAACCTTAAAAGAACCAGATGTTTTACCTTCTCGTTTTCCTAATCTTTTAGTAAATGGAAGTTCCGGTATCGCTGTAGGTATGTCTACAAGTATACCACCCCATAATTTAAGAGAAGTTATTGATGGTATTATTAGGGTAATAGAAAATCCTGATGTTGAACTAGCTGAACTAATGGAAGTAATTAAGGGTCCTGATTTCCCAACCGGTGGTTTGATTATGGGCAAAGGGGCTATCTATAAAGCATATAAGACTGGCCGCGGAAAAGTAACAGTTAGGGCAAAAGTAAGAATTGAAGAAAATGATGCTTCGGCTGATCGAATAATTATTGATGAGCTGCCTTATCGAGTTAACAAAGCTAGACTAATCGGGAAAATAGCCGATATGGTTAGAGATGAAAAAATTGAAGGCATTAGTGATATCAGAGATGAATCTGATAGAAGAGGAATGAGAATTGTTATTAAGATAAAAAGAGGTTCTAACCCCAAGATTGTCTTAAATCAATTATTTAAACATTCTCAAATGCAGATTACTTTTAGTGTAATAATGCTTTCAATTGTAGATGGAGAACCAAAAGTTTTAAATTTAAGAGAGATGATTGATTATTATTTAGAATTTCAAAAAGAAATAATAACAAGAAGGACTAAATATGATTTAGATAAAGCAGAAAGAAGAGCTCATATTTTAGAAGGGTATATGGTCGCTTTAGATGATATTGATAATGTAATTCAGTTAATTAGAGAAGCTGATGATGTTGATACAGCTCGTCAGCAGTTAATTAATAGATATGATCTTTCGGAAGACCAGGCTAATGCTATTTTAAGAATGAGATTACAAAGACTTACTGCTTTAGAAAGAGATAAAATAGATGCTGAATATGCTGATTTAAAAGAAGATATCGAATATTATAAAGAAGTATTGGGTAGTGAAGAAAAATTATTAGGAATTATTAAAGATGAGATTAAAGAAATAAGAGATAAATATGGAGATGATAGAAGGACTAAGATTCTTAATCAAACTACTGATTTAGATTTAGAAGACTTAATTGAAGAAGAACAGGTAGTTGTTACTATGACTAATCAAGGATATATAAAGAGAATGCCTGTTGATACTTATAGAAGCCAGAGAAGAGGCGGAAAGGGTATGATTGGTACAACTACAAGAGAAGAAGATTTTGTAGAAAATGTATTTATTACTTCTACTCATAATTATTTCTTGTTCTTTACCAATAAAGGTTTAGTATATAGGCTTAAAGGATATCAGATTCCACAAGCTAGTAGACAATCGCGCGGTACTGCGATTGTTAACCTACTTCAATTAGAAGGAGATGAAAAGGTTAGTTCCATAATTCCTTTAAGTGATTTTGAAGAAAGTAAGTACTTAACTATGGTTACCCAAAAAGGTATGATTAAAAAGACACCTTTAGTTGAATATGATAGTAATTATACCGGAATTATTGGTATAAAATTACAAGAAAACGATGAACTAATGGAAGTAAAAAATACAAATAAAGATGAAAATGTTATCTTGGTTACCCATAATGGTAAAGCAATACGCTTTAATGAAAAAGATATTAGAGCTGTTGGTAGAGCCGCACAAGGTGTAAAAGGTATTGATTTAAGCGCTGATGATTACCTTGTAAGTATGGGAATGGATTCTGAAGGAACCGATCTATTAGTTATAAGTGAAAAAGGCTATGGTAAGAGAACAGATATTGAAAATTATAGAATCCAGCAGAGATATGGCAAAGGAATTATCACCTTAAATATAACTGAAAAAAATGGTCCAATTGCTTCTACAAAAGTTGTTAATGAGGAAGATGAAATAATTATAATTACAGCAGAAGGTATTATAATTAGAACTAAAATTGAAGAAATTTCTAAAACAGGCCGTAATACAATGGGAGTTAAAGTAATTGATGTTGAAGAAGATGATTATGTAGTTTCTGTTGGAAAAATTAAGCCTGAAGACCTTGTAGAGGAAGAAGAAGATGAAGATGAAAAAGAAGATATAGTAAAAGATAAAGATCATAAAGAAGTTGAAGAAGATAATAAAAAAATAGATGAAGTTGAAAATAACAAAAACCAAGTAGAAGATAAATAAAAAAATAATTAGTTAGATAATATTGAAATTAGAAATCCCCTTTGATTTTTTAACAGATCAAAGGGGATTATAATATGAAAACATTTCCCGGGAAATGCTTTCATATTAATGTAATAAGGACATTTTTAAGCTTTTTATATATTTATTTATTATTTCTTTTGTTTTACTCTTGACAAACACCCCTCACAATGTTACTATATTAAAGGTCGCGCTGTTGAAGAACGTGATTTTGACAGGCGATTTTTATATTTTAATAAAGTTTTAGAACCTTGAAAAGTGAACAGCAGACCCTGACAGTTCTTAATAAGTTTCAA
>CAYSHP010000108.1:0-6197 GCA_964430875.1 uncultured Halanaerobiales bacterium | reverse complement strand
CCTAATCAAAAACAAGATTAGGATGGAGTTTTCTTGAGACATTTCAGATAAAATACAAACTTAAATGGGAAGCTAAGACTACTAGTCCTAGCTTCCCATTCTTATTGAAATATATAATATTTTTAGCTATTCCGACTCATAATCCATCTTGCGTTCTTGGAATTCTTGCTTGTTTCTGTCATAATACAGACCCTCTTTATAATTTGGAGCATGAAATTTTATTCTTTGTTTCTTCTTAGAACGTTCATCACCATCTATATATTCTTCTGCTATCTGTTCTAATACTTGGGCAGCATTATCTAGTTCATCTACCTCCATATACAACATAACTGAAAGCTTAGTAATATCATCTAGAAAGTAAACTGAAGCTACACCTAGCTTTTCATCTCCTGCAAATATGCCTACATCTACATTCTCCCCATCATATCTAGGATCTGGTGATAATGAATCATCCTTTTCAAATCTCATAAATTATTCCTCCTATTATAATTATTGCTGTTTATTAATTATGTCATAGTTAAAATCTTAGTTATTAGATTTTTATATCCACTATTAAATATAACTTATATTTTCAGTTCTTTCATCCTCTATATTATTTATACCATATTTCAGCATTAAAGTTAACATTAATATTAACATCTTGAGGAGCAATCTCTGGTACAGGCATAGATGAACCCATACCTTTAGCTTCACTTCGCACTACCCCATAATTATAATTATATATATTATAGTTATCATTTATATCTACTCTAGCAATACTATAACTTTCTTTTTGCAGACTTTCTTTAATAACTTCAGCCTTAGTCATAATTTCTTTAATACCTTCTTGAATAACTTTGTTTTTAGCTTCTTCGGAATTTTTTAATCCATAACTTATTCCCTGGATATTTGTGGCACCTTTTGAAATTACTCTTTCGATTATATTACCAAGCTGATCTAAATTAGTTGTCTCTATTTTGACCATTGTGGAAACTTCATAATATAGTTCTCTTTTTTTATCATTATTTTTATCCATATATCTCTGATTAACACTAAAAGATGTGGTAGAATAAGTTAGGTCATCAAAAGTTTTTAAAATCTTAATTACTTCATTCATACTTTCAGTAGTTTTTGAATAGGCAGCATCTAAATCTTGATCTAAAGTCCAAACTTCTACATTAATATTAGCCACCTCGGGTTTGAATTCTCTTTGTATACGGTGACTAATATTTACTTTGGTAACATCCTCATCTTCTTTGGCTAAACCGACCTGGGTAAAAACCAATAGACAAATTATTAAAAATAATACAATTTTATATTTCTTGTTTTTATACAAACTAACCCCTCCCTCTTATTATTTCAGCGAATTCATCGGGTAATTCGCTGTCGTTTATAGCCTGAGCTATCTTTTCATAATCATAAGGTACGCTTCTTAGCTCAGTATTAACGGTCTCCTCACTTATATCTACTATTATATATTTCGCTTCAGTACTATATTTCTCCTGCTCTTTATTAAAAGGCTTCTGTTTACCTACACTCCCATCATTTATGATCACCTTGTCTTTTATCTTTTTAAAATATGGAAGATGGGTATGTCCAGTTAACATAATGTCAGCTTCATATTGATCCATCATTCTTTTTATACTACTTTCAGGGTGGTTAAAAAACAAATATTGGTTAATTTTTCGGGGGCTGCCGTGCACTAAGAGCACTTTTTGGCCGGCTGCTTCAAATTTAATATTTTCTTTTAAAGCTTTTAAGAATTCTTTGTTTTCCTCAGTTACTTCTTTTTGGGTCCACTCTAATGATCTGTCGCCTAGTTTTTGTTTGGCTTTTGTTTTATAGGCACAACCGCAGTCATCTAAGTTAAAGCCAACCCCCTGGTCATAGTTCCCCATCACAGTTTCAATTTCATTTTCTTTTATCATTTCAATCACTTCATTGGGATAAGGACCATAACCAACCAAATCGCCTAGACAATATAGCTTATCCACTTCCTCTCTTTTTATATCTTGCATTACCTCTTGTAGTGCTTCTATATTACCATGTATATCAGAAAAAACTGCAATCTTCATTTTATAATACCTCCATTTAATATTATTACTCTATTTATAATAATACCTTATAAATTAACCTTTATTCAAATTATTAACGAAAATTTTACATTAATTTAATAAAATTAGAGGATAACAACCTTTTTCATCTAATTTATAATAAGTAAATTAAATTTTTTTGGAGTGTATAATATGAAAGAAAGTAATGATACTTATACATTTAAATATTTCTTTAATAACTATAAAAAAAGGTATATTCTGGGAATAGTCTGGCTTATTTTAGTAGACATCCTCCAACTTGTTATACCATGGCTTTTAGGTGATTTCACTGATAGATTAAAAGACAAGTCTATTGATGTAAGAGGGCTAATCTATTATGCGCTAATTATCATTGGGGTAGCTATACTTACCGCAATTTTTAGATACCTTTGGCGACTTTATATAGTGGGAACTTCGCGAGTTTTAGAAAAACAAATCAGAGAAAATTTCTACAGTCATCTTTTAAAACTTTCTACCAATTATTTTAACGAACAAAAAACTGGTGACTTGATGGCCCATGCTACCAATGATATTAAGGCTGTTAGACAAGCTATGGGGCCTGGGGTTGTCATGCTTTTTGATGCACTTTTTCTAACCGTAGCAACTATCTCTATTTTAATTATTAGAATAGATATTAGGCTTACTTTAATAGCTTTAATACCTTTACCTTTTTTAGCCTTAATTTCTACCTATTTTAGTAAATCTATTCATAAAAAGTTTACAGCTGTACAGGAGGCCTTTTCTAACTTAACTGATAAGGTGCAGGAAAACTTCTCCGGGATTAGAGTTATCAAGGCTTTTACTCAGGAAGATTTAGAAATTGAAAAGTTTGCCAGTGCAAATAAGTTAAACTTCGAAAAAAATATTGAATTAGTAAAAACCTGGGGGCTATTTCATCCCCTCATTCAATTTATTACAGGTTTAAGTTTTCTTATTGTAATCTGGTACGGCGGTTATTTAGTAATAGATGGTGTGATCTCATTAGGAGACTTTGTTGCTTTTAATAGCTACCTAGGACTGCTTACCTGGCCAATGATGGCAGTTGGTTTTGTAATTAATTTAATGCAGAGAGGAACTGCTTCTTTAAAAAGACTGAATAATATTTTTAGAGCCAAAGAAGAAATTTATGATAAGGATGTTAAAGATATAGATGATATAGAAGGTAAAATTGAGTTTAAAGACCTCTCTTTTCAATATAATGGTAGTGAAGAACAGGTATTAAAAAATATTAATTTAGAGATCAAACCTGGGCAAACAGCTGCCTTTTTAGGTAGAACGGGAGCAGGTAAAACTACCATAATTAATTTACTACTTAGGCTTTTTAATGTAGATAAGGGAGAAATTTTTATCGATAGTCATGATATAAATAACCTGCCAATTAAACTCTTAAGAAATAAAATTGGAATTGTGCCCCAAGATAACTTTCTTTTTTCCAGTACAATTGCTGAAAATATTGCCTTTTTTGATCCTGAAAATACAGATAGAGCCGAAATTGAACAAGCTGCTAAAATCACTGAGGTTTATGATAATATCATGGAATTTCCTGAACAGTTTGATACTATTTTAGGTGAAAGAGGGGTCACTCTTTCTGGTGGTCAAAAACAGAGGATTTCAATGGCCAGGGCTATTATCAAAGAACCTAAAATATTAATTTTAGATGATAGTTTTTCAGCTGTTGATACTCATACCGAAGAACAGATTTTAAATAATTTAAAACCAGTCATGCAGTATAGAACCGTTATCTTGATATCTCACAGGATATCTACTCTTAAGAATGCTGATATTATCTTTGTCTTAGATGAGGGTGAAATTCTGGAAAGAGGCACACACGAAGAATTAATTGCCAACCAAAAACTATATTTTGATATTTATCAAAAACAACAACTTGAAGAAAAAATTGCTAATATTAATTGATATAAGGATGTTATATTATGAATCAAGACTTTAGAGAAGAAAAAATAATGGGAAAAGCCTATGACTCCCGTCTTATGAAAAGATTATTAGAGTATGCCTACCCTTATTGGAAAATATTATTGGTATGTATATTCCTCTTACTATTAGTAACCGGTGTTGATTTAGCACGCCCTTATCTAATAAAGGTAGCAATTGATGACCATATTAATGCCCTTGATAAACCTATGGTTACATTTGCAGTGGACGAATATGAAAATTTGGGGGCGGTATATAATAATCAAAGGTATATTAGGGTAGCTAACCTTAATGAAAACTTCCCGAATAAACAACGTTTCCAACTATTTTCCATAGAGGATCAATACTATCTAGTTGAAGGCCTCATAAATGAGAAAGAAAACATTAAGGTATTAAATGGTGGTCAATTAGTACAAATTAGCAATGGGCCTAATACTTTTAATGCTCAAAATGTTCCCGATAATGTTATAAAAGAATTTAGAAGACAGGATTACAATGCCTTAACTCAAATTGGTTTAATCTTTCTTACTATGATTGTCTTTGGATTTGGAGTTAACTATCTACAAATATATCTTCTAAACAAAACAACCCAAAAAATAATCTATAATATGAGACAAGAGATCTTTTCTCATCTGCAGAAAATGTCCCTTAGTTACTTTGATAAAAACCCAGTTGGTCGTCTAGTAACCCGAGTTACCAATGATACAGAAACCTTAAATGAAATGTATACCAATGTATTGGTCAACTTATTTAGAGATATCTTTATAATTATTGGTATTGTTATTATTATGTTTAGATTAAATGTTAAATTGAGCTTGGTCTCTTTTGTTATCGTACCAATCGTCATAGTAGCCGCCTTTATTTTTAGAAGTTATGCCCGGGATGCCTACCGCATGGTAAGGATCAAACTGGCTAAAATTAATTCATCACTTTCTGAAAATATTTCAGGTATGAAAATTGTTCAGATTTTCAATCAAGAAAAAAGAAAATTAAAAGAATTCATTTCAATAAATGAGGAATACTTCGATGCCAGTATGAGACAAATTAAGATCTTTGCCATTTTTAGGCCATCGATGGATCTTATGTACTCTTTTGCGCTTGCTTTACTAATCTGGTATGGAGGGATTAGAGTTTATAATGAAGTATTACAGTTTGGTGTACTATTTGCTTTTATAAATTATATTCAAAAGTTCTTTAGGCCGATTAATGACTTAAGCGAAAAATATAATATGCTGCAGTCTGCGATGGCTTCCTCAGAAAGGATTTTTAAAATACTTGATACCGAAGTTGATATAAAAGAACCTGAAGAACCAACACCACTTTCCACTAATATTAATGGAAAAGTAGAGTTTAAAGATGTCTGGTTTGCATATGAGGAAAATGAATGGGTTTTAAAAAACATTAACTTTACAATAAGTCCCGGTCAAACTGTTGCCTTAGTTGGGGCAACCGGAGCGGGTAAAACTTCAATTATTAATTTAATCAGCCGATTTTATGATATTCAAAAAGGTGAAATATTAATAGATAATACAAATATTCAAGATATTAAAAAAAGTGAACTAAGAGAAAAGATAGGAGTAGTATTACAAGATGTATTTTTATTTACCGGTAATATAGGTAGTAATATTTCTTTAAATGCAGATATAAAAAGAGAAAAGATCAAAGAAACAGCTGAATATGTTAATGCTGACAAATTCATTTCTAAATTATCTAATAAATATGAGCATGAAGTAAAAGAACGTGGTTCTACCTTGTCAGCTGGTCAAAAACAGCTTTTAGCTTTTGCAAGAGCTTTAGCTTTTGACCCAGATATACTAGTTTTAGATGAAGCAACTGCCAATATAGATACAGAAACTGAAATGTTAATTCAGGATGCATTAGAGAAGTTAACCGCTGATAGGACAACTATAGTCATTGCTCATAGACTATCCACAATCCAACATGCTGATAAAATATTAGTACTTCATAAAGGACATATTAAAGAAAGAGGTACTCATCAAGAATTGTTAGCTAAAGAAGGGCTTTATTATAATCTCTATCAACTACAATACAAAGAACAGGACATCTAATCTTGATTATTTTTATGAAGTTGCAGGAATAATTATATTTTTAAAGAAATATATCTATACCAGGAGGCGATGCTATGGAATTAAATCCGCCTGAAAAAGATGGTTATTACGCCCTACTTTTAGCAAT
>CAYSHP010000107.1:0-6251 GCA_964430875.1 uncultured Halanaerobiales bacterium | reverse complement strand
ATAATCATTATATTGACATTTGTTTTAATATTTTCTTTCAGTTTAAATATCAATGCTCAAGAAGTTGAGCAAAATGTTACTGATAGTTTGTCTAATTCTATATTTTATTCTCCAGATTATAATTCTATTGATATAAATGACTATATCTTACGCCTTCCCCAAGAAGAAATGGGTTTGAGAGATTTTGGTACAGAGTATCAAGATAGATTAAAGGAATTGGCAGATAGATATGGTAGCAGTCAAAATAATCTTTTAGATATAGTATTTACAGATGAAGAGATTAAAGATGTCGAACCTACTGAGCAGATTAATATTCAACCTGCTAATAATATAAATATAAATGTTGGTTATGAGCAAAATGAGAATAATATTGAGGTTGAAAATAAGACTGCTTTGGAAGTTAATTATAATATTGATGAAAAGACCTCAGTAATTGCTGGGTATGAATTTCAAAATTTACAAGAATTCGATGGTGGAATTAATAATATAGATGGCGATAACATGAACGAAGAAAATAATATTGATAGTAGGTTAGGTATCAGTTATCAAACCACTGACAGAATCAGAATATTTGCAGACTATGTATATAATGATATACTGCTTGAAGAAGCCGGAGAATCCACTGTGTTTGGATTAGAGTATAATAACAATGATTCTGTTATTGCTGCTGAATATAGCATCATTGAAGAGCTTAATAAACAGGGGAGACAGACCGGTTTAAGTTATCAATATGAAAACTTGGCAACCTTCAGTGCTTCATATAAACTCCTTGATCCCGAAAAAATTGAAGATCAATTAAAACAAGAAAAGTCCTGGGATTTTGGTGTAAACTTTAACTTAAATGAAGATTCAAGCTTTTCTTTAGGCGTTCAGGTTAAAGAATTTTTAAATACAACAACTGAGGAAAGTACAGAAGACTCTGAAAATTCAAGTGCCAGTAATGAAACTACTAATGAAACTGAAACAGATAAAGAAACAAATGTTGAAGCGAGTTTTCAAATTAAGTTTTAAATATTGTCAGGAGGTTTGTAAATGCTGAATAAGAGAAACACAATTATTATCTTGGTTATTTTATCGTTATTTAATTTTACAGTATTAACTGCTACAGCCCAGGTTGTACCCGTTAAAAAATTAAGTGCAGTAGAAATTATGATATATGGTCAAAAAAGTGACAATTCTATCTTAGAAAGAGTAGAAAGATTAGAAGATACTATTTATGATGAAAAACAATCAGGAAGTTTAATAGAAAGAACTAATAATATATATAATTATGTATTAAACAATAATGGATCACCTTCCTTATTATTTGAACTTAATGGACTTGAATGGTCCTTAACAACAGATATTACTCAAGATACTGTTATTAATAAATTAAATAGATTAGAAAAGATGGTATTTGGTGAAACTAAAAAAGGTGCTTTAGAAGGAAGGATTGATTATTTAATTAATATTACCTTTCCCGATAAAACTGTTCCATATAAACAGGTTAGAATACCTAAAAATACTTTAATTAAAATAAAAACATTTGATAAGGTAAGTTCTGTTTCTTCTAAATCAGGTGATAAAGTAAGATTTGAAGTCTCAGAAGATGTTTACATAGATTCAAAATTAGCTATTCCAGCCGGAAGTACTGGCATAATGGAAATTTCACAAGTTGAAAAATCTGGTAATCTTGGTAAAGAAGGCGAGATTGATTTAAGTTTTTCCAAGGTAATGGCTATTGATGGTAGTGAAATTAAAGTTGACTTAAATAAAGAAGCCCAGATGATGAATCAATCACAACAGTTAGCTTTAGGAGCTAGTATCTTAGGTGCAGCTGTCTTAGGTCCTGTTGGTCTTATTGCCGGCTACTTTGTGAAAGGTAAAGAAGAGGAATTACCTAAAGGATCCGAAATATTTGTACAGTCTGTAAGTAATCAGAATGTTTATGGACTAAATTTTGAATAAATTAAATAAAAAGAAATTAATTATGATAGACCTATTTAGCATTGCTAAATAGGTTTATTTTATGGTCATATAAGCTAATAGAGGAGGCAGCTAATGGAAAGATATAAATATATTACAATTATTTTAATATGCTTTATTTTTATCTTTTCAATGCCTCTATTAGCCCAGGAAGAGGAAGTACTTATTGAAAATATTGGTGAAAATGCTTCTAATATAGAGGCTGATAAGATATATATTAATACTCATAAAAAAGAAATAAATGCAGTAGGTAATGTTAGATTTACCAATCAAGAGTTAGATATATTAGCAGATAGATTAGTATTTAAATATAATGAGCAGTTAATTACTGCTTTTGGGGATCCAATTAGTTTAAAATACGGAGACCGGATTTTAAAAGGGAAAAGTTTAACCTTAGATTATGAAAAAGAAGTAGCTAATATTTCACAGGCTGAAGTTGATATAGATAAGTTTAACTTTAAAGGAGATAATATTGAGTATTTACAAGGTGAAAATCCTAATATAATATTAGACAATGCTTTTTATACAACCTGTGTAATGGAAGATCCTCACTATCATTATACTGCTAGTTCTATTAAGTATTATCCAAATGATAAAATTGTAGGCAGGAGTATCGGTTTATGGTGGGGAGAGACAAGATTAATTACTTTACCCCGTTATGTAGTTAATGTAGAGACTGATGAAAATGGTACTCCCGTGATTAGTAATACTTTTCCAGTCCCTAATTTAGGATTCAACGGGGAAGATGGATTTTTTATTGAACTTCTATATCCTTATGAAATAACCCCTAATAACTATGGTAGATTACATTATTTAAGAGAAAATAAGAATAATATGAGTCTTGATTTGAACCACAAATATAAGATAAGTGAAAACAAAAAGATATTTTTTGACTATAATGAGCAGAAATACTTAGACGATGATGATATTTTGAATGAAGAAAAATACATACAGCTTGGTTTTGACCATAAAGTAAATAAGAATGTTAATTATCGGGTTTACATAAAAGAATATGAACAAATGTTACCCATATCGGAAGCAGTTAAAAAGACTTTATTTAACCTGAATTTAACCTACATACAGGATAGATACAGTATAAATACTGAAGTTGGTTATGATTTTAGAAGTGACCAGAGAAATGAAAAGTTAAGTACTAATTATAATAATAAGAATTTAAGTGGAGAAACATATAATGAATTTGAAAATGAAAAGTTAGATAAAGAAAAGTATGTAATAAAGCAGAAGTTTGATAAATATAATTGGGAGCTTAAATATCTTAAAGGTTATGATACAGACTACTTACCTTATGGTAAGTTTGTATATAATTTAAATAAAAATCTAGATTTTAGTGTAGGTTATGGACTGATAGCTGAAGGTGTTAATAGGCAACATAAAATAGATTATGGCCTTGATTATAATAAAAATATAAAGCTCAAAGACAATCTTAATATTGATTTTATTCAAAAGATAAAACAGGTAGATTATCAAAAGACCAATGACTGGTTAACAAATTATGAAACTACAGTTTATTTAAATATGAATAAACGGTTATCAAAACAACTTAATTTCAAACAGAGAATCGGATATAATATAAAATATAGGGAAGGTAAACCCCTCTTTGATATTGATGATATAGATCCTGACAAGGTAGTAATATCCAATACAGAGTTTGGTCTATATTATCCGCAAGATAAAGAACACTGGAAATTAAATCTTGATTTAAAGTACTCTCTTCCAGATGAAGAATTTGATACTCAAAAGATTGGCATAACACATGAATATGATTGTTACAGCTATCAAATAAACTATAACTTCAAAGATCAATCTTTAGGATTTGAATTTAGTTTTATTAATTAAATATAAGATAAAGGTGGGATACTTTGCAGAAATTCACTCTACTACTTGTTCTAATAGTTCTATGTTTTACTTTACCAGTCCAGGCTGATTTTGAGTTAAGCGGCAAGATAGAAAGAGGTAATAATACCTATATTTCCAATCAGGATTTGGCGGAAGATAATATCGTAGATTTCTATAACTATGATAATGTATGGCTTAAGTTAAAAAATAAGTTAGACTATCCAAACTATTATTATATTAAAGTTAAGTATTATCAAAAATTTTATGAAGATGAGAGTTCTTATGATAATCGCACTTTAGATTTAATTGGAAACTATACCCAGGAATTTAATGAGGTGTTTAGAAACAAATTTAAGTTGAGTTTAAAAGACAAAAAGTATATTAATAATAAGGATAGTTCTTATTCATCGTATTCTTTAAGCTATCAGTTTAGACATCAGGTTAATGATAAAAATCAGTATACCTTTGATTTAAAAAGAAAAGAATACTCATATATGAATAATAAGAGTAAAGACTATCAAATTAACACCTATCAAATAGAATGGCAAAGAGATGTTAATGATAAATTCGAGTTAGAATTTGGCTATCAATTGACAAATAAAGAACATTATTACAGAACAGAAGCTAGTGACAAAGTTGCTCACAAGTATTCTATAGATTTCAATTATGATCTTTAGTTGAAAAAAATTCGCATATTTCTGTAAAAATTTACTTTATTTTGATAGAATATAAGTTAGAGCAATTAATTAGCGCTCTTGAGGAGGAAAAAATTTTGTTAAAAAATAACAAAATTGATGATACAGCCATAATATCTGATTCAGTTGAATTAGGAGAAAATGTCGAAATTGGCCCCTATACAATTATTGAAGAAGAAGTTGAAATAGGGGACAACACAAAAATTGGAGCTAACTGCCATATCCAGGGCTGGACCAAAATCGGTGAAGATAATAATATAGATAACTATGTTACAATTGGTTTTCCACCCCAAAATATTGGTTATGACGGCAGTAAGACCTATGTGATTATTGGAGACAATAATCAAATTGGTGAATATGTTACCATACATAGGGGTACTACAGAAGGTCGGGGAGAGACAAAAATAGGTGATGATAATACCTTTAAAGTTTATTCCCATGTGGCCCATGACTGTAATTTAGGCAATAATATTACCTTAGAAAACTATGTAAACTTAGCAGGTCATGTTACCATCTATAATGATGCCTACTTAGAAAAGATGGTTGGCGTCCATCAATTCGTAAAAATAGGTAACTTAAGCCGGATTGAAGCTCATTCAAAGTTGATAAAAGATGTCCCACCATATATAATTGTAAATGGTCATCCGGCACAAGTAGTAGGTATTAATGAAGTCGGCCTTAACGAACAAAATATAGATCCAGATGTAAGAGATGAGATAAGAAAGTCTTATCACATCTTATATGAATCAAATTTAAATATTAGTCAGGCGATTGATAAATTAGAAAAGGTAAGTAAAAATTTTAAGGAAGTAAAAGATTTTATAAGTTTTCTTAAAAATTCAAATAGAGGTATCTGTAGATAGAATGGGAGGATATTTAAGATGGATAAAGTAAAGGTTGGAGTAATTGGAGTAGGCAGTATGGGTAAAAACCATGTTCGCTCATACGCCTCTTTAAAACACGTATGTGATTTAGTTGGTATATATGATATTGACCAGGACCAGTCCAAGGAGATGGCGAAAAGCTACGGTGTAGAGTCTTATTCTTCAATAAAAGAACTCTTAGAAAAAGTTGATGCTGTAAATATAGCTACTCCGACAACTACTCACTATGATATTGCTTTACAGGCAATTGAAGCGGGTAAGCATATTCTAATTGAAAAACCAATCACCAACAAAATAGATGAAGCCAATGAAATATTAAAAAGAGCCAAAGATAAAAAATTAATTGTCCAGGTAGGCCATATCGAAAGGTTTAATCCTGCTATTAAAGCCTTACCTGAGATGCTTAAAGAAGAGGAAATTGTAGCAATTGATGTACAGCGAATGGGACCATATGATCCAAGAATTGATGACACTGATGTTATTCAGGACCTGATGATCCATGATATTGATGTGGTTAGTTCTATCATAAATTCAGAAATTGTTAGGGTAAATGCCTTTGCAAGAAGGGTTGCTTCCCAGGAACATATGGACTTTGCTGTTGCCAACTATCAAACTAAAGATGATGTAATCGTAACCCTGACTTCAAGTAGGGCAACCAATAAAAAGGTCCGTAAGATGTCCATTACAACCAAAAAATCATTTATTGAACTTGATTACCTCGGACGCAAAATAACAAGGACTAGAAGAGGTAATGGTGACTCTAATAAAAACAAACAGCGAGAATATGAAGAGACTTATGAAAATGAAGAAGAACCATTAAAAATGCAGCTGATTCACTTTGTGAACAGTA
>CAYSHP010000106.1:0-6384 GCA_964430875.1 uncultured Halanaerobiales bacterium | reverse complement strand
CATCTGGATGTAGGTTCCATCCACGCTGTCCATATGCAATGGATATATGTAGTGAGAAGGAACCAGAGTTTAAGGACTATGGTGGCGAACATTTTGCTGCATGTCATCTTCTCGAACAGGAATAAACATTTAATAGATTAGTAAATAAGAAGCCTCTCTCATTAATTTTGAGAGAGGCTTTTTTTATCTTAGTTTTCATCTTTTTGGAAAAAATCTTTTACTTGTGGACTTAAAGATTTGAAATGAATATCTTGTTGAGGGAACGGTATTTCAATATTATGTTCTTTAAATAACTTCCAAATATTTTTATTTACTTCGCTTTTTATATTATTAATACCATTTTCAGGGTCTTTAATCCAGAACTTTATTTCAAGATTAACAGAACTATTTGCAAACTCATTTAAAAATATTTTAGGTTTTGGTTTATTTAATATCCTATCAATACCTTTTAGTGATTCATTTAAAAGTTCCATGACTTTCTCTACATCACTATTATAAGATACCCCTACTGTTACACTAGTTCTTACTAGATTATTACTATAAGACCAGTTAATTACCTTTTTAGTTATTAAATCTTCATTAGGAATTATATATTCTTTACCATTTAAAGTTAAGACAGAAATATATCTTAAACCAATTGATTTTATTTGACCGTAAACATCATCTATCTCAATAACATCCCCGGGTTTTACTGATTTATCTAAAAGAATAATAATACCACTAATAAAATTCGAAACTATTTTTTGTAAACCAAAGCCAACCCCAACACCAACAGCACCACCGACCACTGCAAGAGCAGTTAAGTCAATACCGAGACTACTCATTGTTATTAATATTACAGCAGTAAAGATAATAAATTTAAATATTTTAGTTAATAATACTCTAATTGAAGGAGTGAAGGTTGATATTTTCTTTATTTTTTTCTCTGAATAAGTTGATAATTTCATTGCTATCCAAAAGAATATAAATAAAGTTAATAAACCTTTAATTACTAATAAGAGAGAAATATTTATATTACCACTTTTAAAAGAAATTTTACTTAAAATATTTATTACTTCTTCATATATTTTTAAGACATGCAAAGCAGCTATAGTCCAAATTAAAATAGAAAATATTTTAGAAAGTAGTTCATTTTTTATTAGTTCTGAAAGTAAATTTATGATAATCCAGGCGGTTAGTAAATTAGCAACTATTATAACTGTATAAGAAGGAAAAGATAAAATGGTGTTTATTATAATATATATCCATAATAGGATTGTATATATTATTAATTTAAAAAGTTCATTGACTATATCTTTTATTAAAATGGAATCAGGTATTAAGTTAATAACCTTCTTTCTATATTTTTTAGAGATGATATGACTGATTCCAAATAAAAGAAGGAGAAATGCAATTTGTGCTAAATTATAATATGATAGCAAATATTTATCTAAAAAGTTAAAAATGTATTCTTTAATTGAATTGTATATACTTTCTAATTGCAAGGTTTGCAATTTCAAAACCTCCTTTACCATTATATATATTATTCAGCAAATAGAGATGAAATCCTTTTGTATTTAGAGAAAATATTATTATTAGGAGTAGATTATGATATGAGTATATTAGATTTAATAATAATGTCAGTTATATTGATATTTTTTATTATTATATCTTATTATTTTTATAAAAAAGAATACAGTAGATATAGTGACATAAACACTATATTTTTTATTGGAATGTGTATATTATTTTTTATTTCAATTACAATATCATTTATATCTATAAAAGATGAATTTATTATATATACTTATTTATTATCTACTTTTGCCGTCTTATTAGTAAATTATTCTTTAAATCAATATTTAATAAATAAATATAATAGATTTTGGATTTTTTTGTATTTAGTATATTTATTTTCTATTTTAGTATCAATACAATATAATAATTGGTCCTTTTATTTAACTTTAATATCACAGTTATTAAAGATTGTCTATTTTTTAAATATAGTTTATTTAGTTATGAGCAGTAAAAAAATTAACAGTATACATAAGATGGTTTTTTCATTAACTTTTACACTCTGGTCAACATATGAATTTTTAACAATTTTTTTCATCAATAATTCACTCTATTTATTGGGTTTGATCTTTCCCATCGCTGTAGCATATGAATATATAAATATCCAACTTGAAAATACAAATGAGGAAATAAAAAAATTCGGTGAAAGATTTAAAAGTATTTTTGATAATGCTTCAGATGCCTTTTTTGTATTAACAAAAGATAGTTTAAAAATAATGAATTTAAACAAAACAGCTGAAAAGATATTTAATATAGATAAAAAAGGTTTAAATCATATTAATTTAGATGAAATTTTTACTCGGGCTTCATATAGAAAACTTTTGGATCTAATAGAACAAGGGGAAAGAAGTAATGGAAAGCCGATAGAATTAACTACAAAAGATGAACATGGTAATATAATATATTTAGAAACTGACATTAATTTTATGGAATTTAATGATAGAAATGCTGTTATAATAGCAATGAAGGATAAAACAGAAGAAATTAAATTAAAAAATAAGTTAATGAAAAATAAAAATAAAATAGAGAAATTACATGATGTAGCATTAAAAATGGAAAACTCTTCAAAAAGAGAAAAAATATATAATTTAACAGTGGAAGCAGCTGAAGAGATTTTAGATTATGATGATATTTCTCTTGATATAGTTAAAGACAATAAATTAGTAGCGGTTGGCAAATCACAAAACTTATCTGATGAAGATGTAATTAGTATAAGTCTAGATGAAATGAGTTTGGCAACTAAAGCCTATCATGAACAGAAAACAATTGTATGTAACAATATACCGGCTGAGAAAGATGCTTCACCTGTTAAAATAAGATACAAATCTGCTTTGACATTACCAATTCAATCCTTTGGAACCTTTCAAATAATATCTGAAGAATATAATTATTTTACAAATCAAGATAAAAATTTAGTAGAATTATTAATATCTCATACGGGGGCAGCTTTTAAAAGATTGAATAGAGAAGCAGAAATTAGGTACTTTGGTTTTCATGATTATTTAACCGGTTTATATAATAGGGATTATATAGAAGAAGAAATTAAGAGATTAGATAACGGCAGACAACTTCCTATTAGCATTATTTTAGCAGATGTTAATGGATTAAAATTAATAAATGATACCTTTGGCCATGATAATGGAGATAGATTATTGGAAAAAATTGCCCATACCCTTGATGATTTATGTCGAAAAGAAGATATCTTAGGAAGATGGGGTGGTGATGAGTTTTTAATTTTATTGCCCTCAACATCTAAAGAAAATGTATTAAGTATAATTAAAAGAATAAAAAATGACTTAAAAAATAAAACTTATAAAGATATACCTTTATCAGTATCTTTTGGCTATGCAACTAAAAAGGATAAAGAAAGTTTGATTGAAGATGTGATAGATAAAGCAGACCGTAAGATGTATAATAACAAAACTAAAAATTATAATCAAAACAGTGAGCAAATGCTTGAGGTCCTTTATAAGAAACTTAAAAAAATGGGATATGAAACAGAAGATCATTGTCAACGTGTTAAAAGTTTAGCTGAATGTTTTGCACATAAATTAAATTTAAATAAAGATAAGATTCAATTGATAAAAAAGACAGCTCGCCTACATGATATAGGAATGATTAATATTCCTAAAGAGATTGTTATTAAAAAAGGTGAACTAAATAATGAAGAATATAAAATTATTCAAGCACACCCCGAAGTTGGATTTAGGATAGCTAATTCTTTAAATGAACTTAATGAAATTGCACAGGCAATTTTATACCACCATGAATGGTGGAATGGAACTGGATACCCTGAGCAGAAATTAGGGGATAATATTCCATTATATGCTCGTATAATTAGTATAGTAGATGCTTATGATATTATGACCCATGATCAAATTTACAAAAATAAAATTTCAAAAAATAGAGCTGTAGATAGGTTAAAATCTATGGCTGGAATTCAATTTGATCCAAAATTGACAAAAATTTTTATAAAAGAAGTTCTATAAACAATAACTTAAAAGGGGAATTGATATGAATAAAAAAGACTTTATTCTTGAAAATATTGAAGCCATTAAAGATAATTTAATCGAATTAAATGATAAAATAGGGAATAATCCTGAGTTAGGTTTTAAAGAATATAAAGCTTCTAGATGGTTAACTGAATATTTAGCAAGACATGATTTTTCAATAAAAAAGGGGGTTGGTGGTCTAGAGACTGCATTTAAAGCAGAATATCATTATAATAATATTGGCCCTAAGATTGCTTTTCTTTGTGAATATGATGCTCTTCCTAATATTGGTCATGGATGTGGTCATAATATGATTGGGGTTATTAGTTTAGGGGCTGCAGTTGCCTTAAGCCAACTCGATAATTTAACTGGATCTATTGAAGTTATAGGGTGTCCCGGAGAAGAAGTAGGAGGCGGAAAAGTAACTTTAGTAAAAGCGGGAATATTTGATGATATAGATGTGGCTATGATGGTTCATCCAGCTAATAAAAATAGAGCCTATTCTACCTCATTAGCTATTGAAGCTATAAAATTTATCTATCATGGTCAAACAGCTCATGCTGCCTCTACTCCCGAAAAAGGTGTGAATGCTTTAGATGGGGTAATTCAATTATTTAATGGTATTAATGCAATGCGTGAACATTTAAAAGATGATGTTAGGATTCACGGTATAATAAGTAAAGGAGGAGAAAGTCCTAATGTGGTGCCTGAGCTTGCAGAAGCCAAATTTTATTTCAGAGCAAGGGAAAAAGAATATTTAGAAGAAATTGTGCAAAAGGGTAAAAATATTGCCGAGGGAGCAGCCCAAATGACCGGTTGTGAAGTAGAATGGAGTAATTTTGAAAATTCTAATGATAACTTAATTCCCAATGAAAATCTGGTATCGACTTTTGAAGATAATTTACGTTTAGTGGGGATTAATGATATTGCTAAACCTGAAGATAGTTTTGGATCTACAGATATGGGCAATGTGAGTCAAGTAGTTCCTGCAATTCACCCTTATATCAAAATAGGTGATAATCTAACTGGTCATACCATAGAATTTAGAAATGCTACGATGTCTAATGAAGGACATCAGGCTTTAATAAAGGCAGCTAGTGTACTTGCCTTAACTGGTTTTGAACTTTATTCAAATCAAGACTTACTAAGAGAAGTTAAGGATGAATTTGAAAACAGATAATTTTACAAAAATTTATCAATATATATACTAAACCTCACAGTAATATAATATTGTGAGGTTTTAATATTATGAACAGAAGGGAGAACCATAATATGAAAAATAATTATGCTATAATTCATACTGATACCTTATTAAATAAATATAAAAAAGAAGACTATAATTTTAATCAATTAGATCATGACTTTCATTTGGATTTACCTCGTTTAAAAGAAGCTAATGTGAAATTAGTAGTATTTGCTATTTATGTTGAAGAAAATTATCATCCAAATAGTAATGGATTAAGAAAAACAATTCAAATGATAGATGATTTTTATAATATTATTAAAAATAATGAGATAATGAAAGTAGCCCAAAATTATGAAGATATACTTAAAATAAATGAGGATAATAAAATAGCAGCTATACTAGCAGTTGAAGGAGCTAAAAGCATCTATAATTTAGCTGCCTTAAGAGTTTTTAATAAACTTGGGGTGAATTTAATTACTTTAACCTGGAACCACAGAAACCATATTGGAGATGGAGTAGGTGAAAATTCTAGCTGTGGTTTAACTGATTTTGGCAAAGAATTTGTACAAGAAATGAAGAAACTAAATATTATAGTTGATATTTCTCATTTAAATGAAAGAGGTTTTTGGGATGTAATAGAAATTATTGATAAACCCATAATTGCTTCCCATTCCAATGCAAAAAAGTTATGTGATCATCCTAGAAATTTAAATGATAAACAAATAAAAGCTATTGCTAAATCTGATGGTATTATTGGTATCAATTTTTGTCCTTCTTTTATAAATAAAAAAGGTCAAGCAGAACTCAAAGATGTGTTTCAACATATTGATTATATAAAAAATTTAGTTGGTGTTGATTATGTTTCTCTAGGAACTGATTTTGATGGGATTAGGGAAACACCAGATGGTTTAGAAGATGTTACTAAGTTAGATAAGTTAAAGGATATGATGTTAGAAAATGGATATAGTGATCAAGAAATTAATAAAATTTGTTATAAAAATGTGTACAGGGTATTCAATTGTATTTTAAATTAAAATTTGTTAAGATAAAAAAATTCAAGAATAAATTTGCTTATATATAAATTAATAGGTCTTTGAGTTATAAATTTTGGAAGGTGATAATATGGATCAAGAGTTTAAGATGGAGATACTT
>CAYSHP010000105.1:0-6693 GCA_964430875.1 uncultured Halanaerobiales bacterium | reverse complement strand
AATCAAAAGGGGTTATACTATGAAATCCAGGGAAAAACAACAATTATTATATTCTATTGCCTATGATTATTATATTAAAGGGGCAAAGCAAAAAGAAATTGCAGGAAAATATGATATTAATCGTGTTCAAGTAAGTAGATATTTAACTGAAGCCAGGGAAAATGGCATTGTTGAATTTAAGGTTAAAAATCCTTTAGATCAAACTAATAAAATGATTGAAGAAGAAATTGTTTCTCATTTTCCAGTCCAAAAAGCGCGCGTTATTGGTCATCCCCAATCTGGAAAGGATCAGCTTTTAGAAGCTTTAGCTGAAAAAGCTTCCGAATATATTAATCAAACATTTAAGCCTAATGATAATGTAGGTGTGGGTTGGGGTTCGACTATTTATCAGGTGGCACGCGATTTTACAACTGAAAAAAAATACAATAATATAACCTTTGTCCCTTTAGTTGGTAGTTCTTTTAAATTCAAAAAAGAATTTCAGACTAATACTATTAGTCTAATCTTTAGTGAAAAATTCAAAGGTAAAGGCTTTTCTTTAATGGCCCCCTTTTGTGCAGATAACAAAAAAGAATATGAAATGTTTGTCAATAACAATGATGTTAAAAAAATTATGGAGAAGTGGAAAAACTTAGATAGAATTTTAATCGGAGTTGGTTCTAACTTTTCCAGGACTCCTTTATTAAAAATGGAAGAAATTGATGAGAAGGAATTAACAGAGCTGCTTAATTTTAAACAGGTTGGTGATATGCTCACCCATTATTTTAATCTGAATGGAGATTTTTGTGATTTGGAAATTCATGAAAGATTGATAAATTTTCCTCTTAACTATTTTGAAAAAGTAAATGAGGTTATTGCTGTGGCGGGAGGAGAAGAGAAAAAGGACTCCCTGATTGGCGCCCTCCGAACAGAAAAAATAGATACTATTATCCTTGATCAAAGTACCGCTGAAAAAATCATCCACGAAGTTAGGAGGTGAAATATCTATGAAAAAGATACAAATATTAAATTTAAATCCTTCCTTTGATCATACTGGTATCTTAAAAAATCCTGTAGAAAGTGATGTAGTGAGAGTAGATGAAGTCGTTCCCCTGGCTAGTGGTAAAGGTATAGATGTAGCTCGCGTCTTAAATACCTTAGGTTATGAAGATTATGTGGTTGCTAATATTCTGGGCGGAGGAGTAGGCAAACTTATTGAAAACGGCTTAAAAGAAGAAAATATAAATAGCTGGAATTATTGGATTAAAAAAGATTCTCGTATCAATTATGCACTGGTAAGAGAAGCTGAAAAAAGAACTTTAATGATAAATGAACACGGGCCTAAAATTTCTCCGGCTGCTAAAGATAAATTTTTAGATGAAATATTTGATTGGTTAGAAAATGATCAAATTATGGTTTTAGCCGGCAGTGCTATCGGTGGTATTTCTCAAAAAGATATTGTAAGTATTTTAAAGAAAGCCCGTGAAAAAGACATGCATATTATTATTGATACCAGCAAATCTTATTTAAAAGCCTGTTTAGAAGAAGAATTTAACCTTTTAAAGATAAATGATAAGGAATTTATTTCTGCTTATCAGGATAAATATGATTATGCTTTTAAAAGCAAAGAGGATTTTGTAAAAGTATTAGAAAATGAAAACTATAAAAAAGCAATTATAACTTTTGGCAAAGAAGGCTCTTTACTTTATGATAAAGGGAAAGTAATTTTTGGACATAATGAAAAAATATTTTCTCATTATTCTATCGGATCAGGAGATTCCTTTTTAGCTGGTTATCTATATGGATTTGTAAATGATTATTCAGATCTTGAAGCTTTAAAATTAGCAATGGCTTGCGGTGCTGCTAATACAAGACAATACGGAGCTGGACAGTTAAAATATGAGCATGTAAAAGAAATTGAAGATAATTATTTAAAATTAGAAGAATTAAAAACATAAATGGGGTGAGTTATTTGCAGGCAATTGTAGGTATTGATATAGGCACCTCTAATATTAAAGTTTCCGCCTTTGATTTTGAGGGAGCTTCTATATATTCCACTTCCCGGCAAAATAAGTTTTTAGAGCAGGAAAATCATTATGACCTAGATGGAGAATATATAATTGAGCAAATTTTAGATATGCTGACTGAATTAATCGAAAATGATATCAAAATTGTTTCTATAGGGATTTCCAGCATGGCAGAATCACTTTTTCCCGTTTCAGAAAATGAAGATATTAAAGAAAAGACGATGGTTTGGTATGATAAAAGGAGTCAAAAAGAACAAAAGGATTTTCATAAAAAGTTTTCGAAGAGTGACTTTTATAATATAACTGGTCTTAATTCAGAGTATCTATTTTCTATTTTTAAACTGCTTTGGTATTATAATCATCATTCTGATTTATTCAAAAAGGCTGATAGATGGTTACCGGTTAATAGTTATGTAGCCTATAAATTAACCGGTAAGAAAGCTATAGATTATTCTTTAGCCAGTCGAACAGGTGCTTTAGATATTAAAAAGAGAGACTGGTCGCAAAAAATTTTAAATAACCTTCCTTTTGATTCAACGATATTCCCTTCCTTAAAAGAAAGTGGTAAAAAATTAGGTGCTATAAAAAATAATTATAAAGAGGAATTAGGTATAGATTATAATATTCCTATTAGTCTTGGAGGCCATGATCATATCTGTGGTTCCTTTGCTGTAGCAGCTTTTCAAGGTAATGTTATTCTTGATTCGATGGGTACCTCAGAAAATATATTGAGCATAGCAAGTTTAAAGCAGCTAGAACTTACAGAGTTAAAAAATAAGGGTTTAAATTTTGGTTTACATGTTGTACCTGGACAGGCATATATTTATCAAGCCTTTAATTACTCCAGTGTAATTATTAATAATATAATGAGTATTTTCTTTAATAAACCCGTGGATGAACTAGAGGATGAAGATTTTAAAAAATTTAATAAAGAAGCCCGTAATTTTCAAGATCAAAAAAATTCAATTAAATTATTTGTAGAACAAAATGAAGATAAATTCATAGAGAATCAAAAGCTCAAAGATCTTAATTTATTAAATATTCCTTTAAATACAAAGCGCGGAGAAGTATTTATGGCTGTGATAAGATATCTATGTTTTAAAAGTAAGCAGATTATTGAAAGCTTGGTAGATGTAATGCCTAATAATGATCAAGCAGAAGTAATTACAATTGGTGGAGGTACTCGAAATGAGTTATGGTTGGAAGAAAAAGCGAAACTTTTATCACAACCACTTTATATAAATAATATAGAGAGAGCTGTTACTTTAGGAGCTGCTTTATTAGGAGGAATTGGTGCTGATCTTTTTAAAGACTACCAAAATGCAGCTGAAGCTATCAAAAGAGGTAAAAAAAGAGTTAAATAAATTTAAAAATGATTTCAACAATCATAAAAGGAGGCAAACGTAAATGGGATTAGTAAATTTAAATGAGATATTAAAGCCTGCACAGGAAAATCATTATGCAGTAGGAGCTTTTAATGTCTATAATATAGAAGATATTACCGCTGTTTTAAAAGCAGCAGAAGAGATTAATTCTCCAGTTGTTTTAATGACAAGTAATTCAGCTTTAGAGCATACCAGTGTTGAAGATCTTGCTGCTATAATAAGAAGAAGAGCAAAAAAAGCCAAAGTACCTGTCTGTTTACACCTAGACCATGCTAATGACTTTGATACCATGGTAAAAGCAATTGATGCTGGATATACTTCAATTATGTTTGATGGGTCGAGTTTGAGTTATGATAAAAATGTCAAGAAGACAAAAGAGATTGTAAAGGTTGCTCATGTCCTGGATGTAACAGTAGAGGCTGAAATTGGCAGAGTTGGTAAATCAGAAGAAGGAGACAAAGATTTTGAGACTATTTTATCGGTTCCAAGTGAAGTGGAAAAGTTTGTAGATGAAACAGACATTGATGCCTGTGCAATTGCTATTGGCACTCAACACGGAATGCAGACTCAAGCGGCTGAAATTGATTTTCAGAGGCTTTCTGAAATTAGAAAGTTGGTTGAAGTCCCCTTAGTTTTACACGGTTCTTCAGGAGTTAAAGATGAAGAGTTAAAGATCATGGGGGATAAAGGCATCCAAAAGGTAAATATTGGTACTCGTTTAAAGCGTGTTTTTACTGATACTCTTAGAGAAAACCTGAATTCTAATAAAAACTTACATAATCATATTAAGGCTTTAAGCCCATGTATTGATAAAGTGAGTGAAGAAGTTAAATATAAAATGAAGATGTTAGGTTGTAATGGTAAAGCTTAACAAGTTTTTAATAGGAGAAGTTGTTTTTTAGAATGGAGGAATTATCAGATGTCTTATTCTATTGGAATTGATTTAGGTACTTCCAGTATAAAAATAACTGCTATCAATGAAGTTGGTAAAATAATTTCTCAAAAAAAAGCTGGTTACAATATTTCCCGGCCTAAATCCAATTGGGCGGAACAGAGTCCAGAAGTATGGAAAGAAAGTTTATTTTCTACTTTAGAAAAAACTAGTGAAGAACTTTATAAAGCCAATAATAATGAAGAGATTAAAATAGACTCTATCGGTGTCTCGGGTCAGATGCATGGTTTAATAGCTCTTAATTCAAAAGGGGAAACTGTTTATCCTGCTATTATCTGGGCAGATAATAGAACTAACAAAGAAGTGGAATTTATAAAAAACAAACTTTCTATTACTCAGCTTGAAAGGTTGGGGAATCCCGTAGTAAATAGTTTTACTGCCCCCAAACTTTTATGGCTGAAAAACAACAGGCCAAAGTTATGGCAAAATATTGATAAATTTCTATTACCAAAGGATTATATAGTATATTTGCTCACTGGAAAAATAATCTCTGAAAAATCGGATGCCTCAGCCACTTTACTTTTTGATATAGAAAATGGTAATTGGGATAAGGATATTATACGAACTTTAAATTTAACAACTAATATTTTTCCTGAGGTTGTTGAGCCAGGTAGTGAAGTCCATTTTATTAAAGATGATATCTATAGAAAGCTTAATCTATCTGGTAAAAAACCTATGGTTGTTACAGCAGGAGGAGATGCCCCGATAACTGCTTTAGCTGCTGGTGTAACAGATACAAAAAAAGCTTGTATTTCTTTAGGTACAGCCGGACAGATAATAACTCCAATTAAAAATTATACCTCTCAACCTGAAGCTAAATTACATACTTTAAATTATTCTTTACCGGGAACCTGGTTTGTAATGGGAGCAATCCTTGCTGCTGGTTATAATTTAAGTTGGTGGCTTATAGATATTTGTGCAAAAAAAGAAGATTATTTAGATAAACAGGAAAAAGAGTTATCAAAATTACCTCCCGGTTCTAATGGTTTAATATATTTACCTCATATTCAGGGTGAAAGGTCACCTTATAATAATCCTCATGCTAGTGGAGTTTTATTTGGTTTAAAAAGTGAACATTCAAATCTAAATATAATTAAAGCTATGATGGAAGGGGTGGCTTTTGCTATAAAAGCAAATTTTAACATAATTAACCAAATGGATATTCAGATTACTGAATTATATTTAACGGGTGGAGGAACAAAAAGTAAAATTTGGGCACAGATATTTTCTGATGTTTTAAATCACCCGGTATATATTTCAAAACAAGACCACGATACAAGTTACGGCGCAGCAATTTTAGCAGCAGAAAAGAAAGGATCTATTGATAATGTAAGCAAGCTAATAGATAAAAATACCAAAGATTATGTAAAATTAACTCCAAATCCTGAAAATCATAAATTATATAAAGAATTATATTCTATATACCATAAATTATATATAGATAATGAAGAAAAAATGAATAAATTATCTAAATTATAAATTACTTAGAAATAAAATTATTATGATTTGATCTAACTTCCCCCCTGACATTAGATTATAATATCATTTTTATTAGCCTGCTTTAAAGCAGGTTTTTATTTTTTTACATAAAAGGTATAACAATCCTTATCTTGAATTAATATAATTAGAAATAAATCAGTAAAAGAAAGGAATGTAAAATATGAAGATAATATTATCGCCTAGTAAGACTCAGAATCATGAAAAAAAGCGTGAAGAAAAAGGTAGAGATATTTTAAAAGAGGATAAAACTAAAGAATTATTTAATTATCTAAAATCACTGTCCAAAGAAAAATTAGGTGAGGAACTTGATGTACAGGGTAATTTATTAGATAGGACATATGAACTTTATCAGGAGCACAGTTTTGAAGATAATACAATTCCTGCTATTGAATGTTATAATGGTTCAGCTTTTAAACAGGTAGACTTGGATAGCTATAATGAAGAACAGTTTGCATATATGCAGGATAAACTAGTTATAATTTCTCCAATGTATGGACCTACACATTCAAATACAGAAATCTGGCCTTACAGACTTGAAATGAGGCTTAAACCCAATGGTATCAATCTTTATGATTACTGGCAGGATGTAATGGAAAAATATTTTGCTGATATTGACCTAATTATTAATTTAGCTTCTAATGAATATAGTAAAGTGGTTGAAAAAAATTATCAGGGTAAAATTATTGACTTCTATTTTAAAGAAGAAAGAGAAGACGGTAGTCTTAAAACAGTTGGTTATTATGTTAAACATAACAGAGGCAAACTGCTTAATGAATTGATAAAAAATCAAGTTAAGAGCCTGGATAAGATTAAAGAAATTGAATTGGATGGTTATAAATTTGATGCTGAA
>CAYSHP010000104.1:0-6797 GCA_964430875.1 uncultured Halanaerobiales bacterium | reverse complement strand
GGTATTTAGACCCTCTATATAAGAGCCTAACTCATTTAGGACTGTACTATTGGACGCACTTTTTTCTCTAAGCTCGAGTAGTTTTAGAATAACTAAACCTTCACCAACCGAAGCATTGAGTGTATCGAAGACATGGACTACACCATCAACACCATCATTAACTTTATCTAAAAATAGGTCCTTAGCAACCAAGGCATTATTATAACTACTACTTAAAGCAGAAGAAATTGCAATTATAAAATTATCATGATCTTTTTTTATATGTTTAAGAAAATCACCAGCTGAAGGAGCAGCTGATCCAGGACTGTAATTAATTGATTTTATTTTTTTATAAAAAGCAGCAGGAGAAATATCAACCCGGTCCTGAAAAACTTCATCTTTAAATTTTAAAGTCATAGGTGCTAACTTAATATTTTTTAAATATTTTTCTGGTAGATCACAGGAACTATCTGCAATTATATTTAATTTCAAATTCAAAACCTCCAAAAAGTTATTTAATAATAAAAAAAGACCTTATTTATATATTATAAAATAAAAATAGAGGTTTTTAAAGTATTTTAGCCTATATTTAGTTAAAAAATGGGTATTATTTCGCAAAATATACATTTTACGAAAAAAATAAAAAATATATTATTACCTTGTTCTAACTTTTACATGGTCTTTCCGTTTATATTTTTGCCTATGGATATTAATTTTTAATATCTTCATTTTCTAAATACCTATTAATATAAAAAGCAAACTTCTCAAAATCATCAAGACTGTTTTCTAATACTTCTACAATTACATTCAAATCTACTTCAGCATATTCATGAACTAAAATATTTCTAAAACCAGCCATATCCTTAATTTTTTTACCATATTGTTCTGGGATAATTTCTTGGTTAATCAATTCCTGAAAAATATCAGCATAATTTTCCACTGTAATTCCTTTATCTGCTAAAATATGATTTCCAATATCAAGTATAATTTGTATACTAAGCTGGAGTCCTCTTTCTATAGCCCAAAGTTTACCCATATTGTTATGTAATTGTTTTGTGTTGATCCCCTGATAATTATGAAGTTGTTTCAAATTCTTATTTAATTCTTTTAATTTATTGTTAATTACATTTTTATTAACCAAAATATCATCTCCCAAATGTGCCCTTTTTTATGCTGTTTTTTAGATATTTTTCTTGTACTTCAAATAATGGTAAAAAATCCAGGTATTTATTTATTATCTTTTCGTGAAAATTGGTTTTTATTTTTTTAGATTTAGTAAACAATAATTTTCCTTCTTTAAATACATTATAAGCAATTGAAATAGTTACATCATTTAAAATTACTAGATCAATTTCTTTCTTATTATATTTTTGTATTTCAGAGATAAGATCACTTCTATAGCCAAAATAGCTGCTTGGAGGTTTTTCATTTTCATCAATATATATGGCAATATCTATATCACTTAATTTGTTGTTTGTCTTTTTGGCAAAAGAACCATATAAATAAGCAAAAATGATTTCATCTCTTTCATATAAATAATTCTTAATAGATTCAACATCCATAAATAACACCTCTATCAAATAATAATTTTTATATAATTATTATAAAATAATAAAGTATATATTAATCTTCCTTTTTCTTATTATATCAAATAATTGGAAAAATAAAAATATAGTGCATCGAACATATATACTATACTTCTTTTTCAATAGGAATTTTAATTATTTGACCTGGATGAATATTGGAATTTTTTAGATTGTTAATTTTCTTTATTTTATAAACATATTTTCTAACATCGACATTATTACCGAACTCACTTTCGGCTATTTCCCAGAGTGTTTGCCCATTTTTAATTTCAATATCTTTATAATATATCTCTTTTTTTGTGAGAGCTTTGTAAGAAAATACGCTTATAATAATAATTAGAGTAATTAACAATACTGTCAAAACAATGAATACCCTTGATTTAGAGTCATTTTCTTTTTCTCTTTTTAACTTTGCATTACCTTTATACATTTTATCCGCCTCCAATACATATGTTCTTATATAAGATTATACCAGAACACATGTTTGAAGTCAAATTATTTTGTAATATATTAGAACGATTGTTTGCTTTATGGGGTTTTGTGTGTTATAATTTAAGCAGTAATAGTAAATTGTAATAAATATTTACATTTATATATATTTAAAATTTAATTCTGGAGGGAATAAAATGGTTGACCTTGAAAGTTTAAGCCCAAGACAGAGAGAAATTTATACTTATATCGTAAATGAAATAGATAAAAAAGGATATCCCCCTTCTGTTCGAGAGATTGGAAGAGCTGTAGGTTTAAAATCTCCTGCTTCTGTACATAATCATTTAAAAACATTAGAAGAATTAGAGTTCATAAGACGCGATCCTTCTAAACCTAGAGCTATAGAAATTTTAGATAAAAGTAATAAAGAAGATGAATTTGATAATAAATATAAAAAAGAAATGATTCAAGTACCCATTGTTGGTAGAGTAACAGCTGGAGTTCCAATTTTAGCTGAAGAAAATATCGAAGATTACTTTCCTATTCCCACCAGCTTTATAAAAGTTAAAGGTAAGCAGTTATTTATGTTAGAAATTGATGGGGAAAGTATGGTTAATGCAGGGATAGATGATGGAGATTATGTCATTGCTCAACAACAAAAGACAGCGAACAATGGTGAAATAGTAATAGCCCTGATTGATAACAGGGCTACAGTAAAAAGATTTTATAAAAGAAGCGATTATGTAGAGTTAAGACCTGAAAATCCTGATTATGATCCCATTTTAGTTAAAAATGTAAAATTACTTGGGAAAGTAGTTGGTTTATTCCGTAATTTGGAAAAAAACAAGTTCTAGTTTAAGTCATAAAGTTCATTTATTCTCTCAATAGATTTTTTAATCTTTTTGAAATCATTCCAAACCGGTTTTTTCATATTTGCATTTCTGAGTAAATAGGCAGGGTGAAAGGTTGGTAAAAAGTATAGTTCACCTTTATTAAACCAGTTACCCCTGTCTTCAGTAATTTTTTTATCAGGCCCAACTAAATATTTTAAAGCAACTGAACCTAAAGGTACGATTACTTTAGGTTTTATATATTTTATCTCAGTTTTTAAGATTGGTGAACAAGCTTCCATTTCATTTTCGGTAGGATTTCTATTTTCAGGAGGTCTGCATTTTACAATATTAGTAATATAGATATTTTTTCTTTTTATATTAACTGATTTTAATATTTTGTCTAGTAATCGACCAGCTCTTCCTACAAAGGGCCTTCCCTTTTTATCTTCAGTACCACCCGGCCCTTCTCCAATAAACATAATCTTATTATTAAGAGATCCTTCTCCCATTACAACTTGTGTACAGCTTTCTCTTAGCCGACATCTTTCACATTTAAGAGCTTTCTTTTTAAAATTTTCATAATCATCAAGCGGATATTTAAAAAGACTATCATTAACCTTACCATTTTGATTAAATAACATAAACGCCGCTCCTATTTAATTATTATTTAATAATTCTCTACCTAAACTTCCCGATTTAGCAAATTCAGTTACCGCCTTAAACATATTACCTTTTTCATAATAAATTACTCCCAATAAAAGATGAGAAAATTCATTATCTTTAGTATCTAAAGCTTTATTTGTTTGTTGTAAAGCTCGGTCGAAATTTTCTAATTCAAGATAACTTGCAGCAAGAAAGTTGCGAATATTATAGTTATTAGGAGTTAATTCTAATATTCGTTGGAAATATTTTATTGAGATACTATATTCTTTTGTTACAACACCATAAAAGGCTGTATAATTTAATAATAAAATATTATTAGGGTATTTAACTAATTCTTTAAAGTAAGGTGATATTTGATTAACAAATCTATTTTGATTAAACGTTTCATCAAATTTATTAATTGTATTATATGCTTTTTTGATTTCCCCTAAATTGACTAATGCTATTATATAATTATAGTTAGCTTTTATATTTTCAGGATCATCTTTAATTGTTTGGACACTGTTATTTTTTAGATTTTCCCAGCAAGGTTCTTCTACTGCAGAGGCTGTAAAAGTTGAAACTAATAATATTATAATTAATATAGATAAAACAAGCTTATTTTTTGTATTAATTGTTATCAACCTCTTCTATTTTAAAAATAATTTGATTTTACTTATAAACAAAACCATTTTCTTCAATCCTTGTAATAGCTTCTTTAATTCTATCTTTATTAACAGTTAAAGCAATCCTTAAAAAGTTTTCTCCGTAGTCACCCCAACCGATTCCAGGTGTAAAGAAAACTCCCGTTTTTTTAAATAATTTCTTGGAGTATTCAGAAGAAGTTATATCTTCCGGAACTTCAATCCAAAGATAAAAGGTTGCCTTATTAGGCTTTATCTTCCATCCAAGTTCAGATAGACCTTCAACGAGGAGATCTCTTCTTTCTTTATATAGTTCAGTTACTTCTTTAATACTATCATCTGAATTATATAATGCTTCTATACCGGCATATTGAATTGCTTCGAATATTCCAGAATCAATATTAGTTTTTAAACGACCCAGGGATTCAATAACTTCTTTTTTACCACAGGCCCAACCAATTCGCCAGCCTGTCATATTATATGGTTTAGAAAGAGAATTAAATTCAATAGCTACATCTTTAGCTCCCTCAACTTCTAATATACTATGAGGAGTTTCTTCATCTAAATAAACATCAGTATAGGCAGCATCATGTGCTATAATTATATTATATTTTTTTGCAAATGCAATAACTTCTTCAAAAAATTCTAAACTAGCCATTGCACCGGTAGGATTATTTGGATAATTTAAAAACATAATTTTTGCTTGTTCTGCATCTTCTTCTGAGATTTTATCAAGATCTGGTAAAAAATCATTTTCTTGAAGTAATGGCATCATAATTGGATTACCATCAGCTAATAAAATACTAGTCTTATAGACTGGATAACCAGGATCAGGTACTAAAGCATAATCTTCCGGATTAATATAACATAGTGGAAGATGGGCTATACCTTCTTTAGAGCCAATAAGAGAGACAACTTCTGTTTCTGGATCTAACTCTACACCAAATCTTTTGTTATATCTTCTGCTGACAGCTGTTCTAAATTCAGCTAAACCTTCATAGGAAGGATAACTATGAGTAGTTGGGTCCTGGACAGCCTCTTTCATCTTATTAACAATATTATCTGGAGTTGGTTGGTCAGGATCACCAATTCCAAAATTAATAACATCCATTCCTTCTGCTTTAGCATTATTTATCATTTTATCAATTTCTGCAAATAAATATGGTGGTAGCTTTTTAATACGATTTGAATTTTCCATAATTAGATTCCTCCTATCATTATTTCACCTTTAAATACAAAGGTGGAAGGACCTGTCATCATCATTTCATTATTATTATTTTTTTTGATTTGTAGTGGTCCTCCTGGTAGATTTATTTTGACATCATTATTTACTTTCTTTTGATCAATACTTACGGCTGCAGTGGCACATGCACCTGTACCACAGGCTAAGGTAATACCGGCACCTCTTTCCCAAACTTTCACTTCAAGTTCATCTTTGTTTAATATTTTAACAAATTCAACATTTGTTCCTTTTTTAAATAAAGGATTTTCTTCTATAATAGGTCCTAATTTTTTTAGATTTATATTTTTTAAATCATCGATATATATTACAACGTGCGGATTTCCCATCGAAGCACCATTTAATTTATATTCTTTGCCTTCAATTATAAGGGGATAATCCCATAATTTGTCAATATCAGTATCTATTAATTTTTGATTAATGTTTAGACTATCTAGTGAATATGAAGGTTTTCCCATATTAACTTTAACAGTACTTTCATAAGTGCCATAATCTTTAATTTCGGGTTTGATAAGACCAGCTAAAGTTTCAATAGTGAGTTTGTTTTTAACAGTTAAATCGTTGATATGTAAGTAATGAGCAAAACATCTTATACCATTACCACACATTTCAGCTTCACTACCATCAGAGTTAAAAATTCTCATTTTGAAATCTGCTTTTTTTAGTTTTGTATTTTTAATTAAAATTATTCCATCGGCACCGATTCCAAAATGCCTATCACATAACTTAACTGCTAGTTTAGAGTAATGATCTATTTTGTTGTCTAGATCATTAATTAATATAAAATCATTACCTAAACCATGCATTTTAAAAAAATTAATTTTCATTCTTATTCTTATCCCTGTAATTATTAAAAATTACATTTTTAATGTTTTCATGTGGTTCAATTGTAGAAACAGCGTGTTTATAGATTACTTTTAGATCATCTTCTACTTCTAAGAGAATTGTAAAATCATCAAAGCCAATAACATGTCCTTTTAATTGAACTCCATTCATTAGATAAATTTTAACCCCAATACTTTGTTTTCTAACATGGTTTAAAATAGTGTCCTGAATGTTAACCTTATTCTTCATTTTTATCCCCCTTTGTATTAAAGATTATTATGTAGAAGCCCTAATACTTTTTTAAAGAGTTTCTCTTTTTTTATTTCAGATAGGTTATACCAGATAATTTCAATATCTCGTTTAAAGAAACTTAACTGTCTTTTTGCATAATGTCTAGTATTCCTTTTTATTCTTCTAACAGCTTCATCTAAGTCATATTCTCCTTTGAAATGTTTAAAAAGTTCTTTATAACCTATTGCCTGACGAGCAGTAGATTTCTTATCAAGATCATATTTGTTAAAAATCTCTTTAGCTTCTTTTAATAAACCATTTTCAACCATCATTTCAACTCTTTTATTTATTCTATCATATAATTCTTGTCTATTTCTAGTTAAACCTA